>JAOZLI010000284.1 GCA_029934915.1 Desulfocapsa sp.
CAAAAAAGCACCTAAAACAGACTGGAAACTGCTTATCCCCCAAACCAAACCGTGAGTTGGAAAGAAACTGGATGGAATGGCCTTGTTTTTCAATGTCCCCGTAACTGGGATACTATTGTTTCAGGCGACAACCACCTTCTTTTTGAAGACAATTTTCAGCCAGTTCTTGAAATGCGGTGGAACAGAGGCAAAGAAGACACCACAAATACCGAAAAAACAATTCTGCGTAACCTGAAAAAGGACAACGCTCTCTTTCCAGCAAAATCAATCCCTGCCTCCTGGCAAAGCATCACAGATCGATACAGTGTACATCTCCTTCTTAAAGCAACAGATGAAGCTCCCAGTGCAGCCCTTCTTTGCTGTCGTAACTGCGGTGTCACCATTCTTATTACTTTTTTCGAGACACTGCCGGCTGCACATCCGAATATCGCTACGCTTTTCAGCACCCTTTATTGCCATGACTCCGCTGACAACAAAACCCTCTGGGCAATACAGGACTTTAGACTGGTTTTATCAGACTCCTATCAGCTAACGAGTTATAATTTTGGCGCAGGCCTCACGCGTCTGACATTCAATAAAAGGTCACTTATTCTCCATATCTGCAGACTGGCACCAGCCTCACAGCGTTTACAGAAAATGGATCTTGCCGAGTTACTAATGGTATTGGGAGATATAGTAGTAGCAAAAGAAACCATAACACAAACTGAAAATATGGTATCGCACGCAAGCCACCCTCCCATATACAAACAAATCCTGTTACGAATGAAACGTAAGCTCCCATTTCATGAGATGCGACTGCGTCACCACCCTGAATGCGATCGCTTGACCGGGATTTTTCTTTTTGACAAAAAACCCATTCCCAGAGAAAGTGTTTCCCCCATCCTTACACATTATGAAATCTTCGAAACGTAAAAAAAACAAAACATTAAGTAGAACGGAAGCACTAGCCTGTGTACCAAAACAGAACGACACCACCAACTGGCAGGAGCTTGAGAATGGTGACATTCTATTCACCTACGCCATCCCTCTAAGTCGTATGTTTCAGGCGCTGCACCGCAGATTCAGCAAAAACAGCGTTGAAACAGCAACGAAAAAACTGCAATTAGATGCAATGGGAAGTTTTGTCTGGAAACTGATCGATGGAGAAAGAAGCGTGGGCGCAATTATAACGACCTTCGCCAAGGAATATAAAGTAAGTAATATGGAAGCAGAAACTGCGGTAACGGCTTTTATTAAAACGCTGGGACAACGGGGATTTATTGGTTTGTACTAAGGGCTCATTCAACAATAACTTCGTATTCTGAGGCGCAATATAAACATTTAGAAAAATGCTTTACAATTATTTAATCCTCAACGTAGCTCGGCTACGCCTGCGGTTAAATAATCGAAAAGCATTTCCCTAAACATTCATTTTACACCTCATAATTACGAAGTTATTGTTGAACAAGCCCTAAGCAAACGTTTTTCAAGAGCCTGCAGGTCGTGCCAAGTCGCCTTTTTCATTTCTGGATTTTGCAGTAAATACCCTGGATGATAGGTGGGGAGAAGTGGAATTTCAGCTCCCTCAGGAACGCGGTACGGATAAAACTGTCCCCGTAATCTGGACAATGGTTGTGGCAAACGAAGCAGCGCTTTTGTTGCTATCACCCCCATGGTACAGATAAGCTCTGGTGATGCTGCGGTAATTTGTCGATGCAGATAGGATGCGCAGGCATCAATATGTTCTGCCTGAGGTTGAACATCCGTCCCCACACCGCACTTTATAACATTTGCGATAAAGACTTCCTCCAGAGGAAGATGGATGGCTGCCAACATTCGTTTCAGCATCAGATCTTCTTCATCGCCAAAAACCGCAGAGGAATCCTCAGAGCCAGGCAACCAATGTCCAATCAGCATCAGACGAATTTGATCACCACCACCAATCCCCGGAACAGCACACGAACGTTTCGCAGAAAGGCCGCAACTGGTACAGACCGCAATTTCACGAGCTATTTCACCAAGATTTTGCAGATCGCTTTTTTGTACAGAAGGAGCTTCCTGTTTAACTAATTTTTTTTCTGGAAGCTTGGAAACTTGTGTTTTCTGAATTGATACAGAGGTGGCTACTTTCTGCCACTTGCAATCTTCAAGAAAGGTTGTCAACTCGGGGGTTTTGGGATACTCCACAAGGTCACAACTTTGCTGATAAGCCAGCATTCCGCGGGCATCATGCAATAACTGAAGTATTTGTTCTGCTTTTTCCATCTTGACAAAAACGTAAAAAAGATAAATGATATATAAATGAATTTAAGAAAATGCTTTACTAACTATATTTTTCATTTGGGAACCACCCCAAAAATACAAGGAGGACACCATGCCAATATATGAGTTTCATTGTGACGATTGCGGCAAGAACTTCGAAAGCCTGATTATGATTGCATCAGCGGCAGACAATCTGACCTGCAAGCACTGCAACAGTTCAAACATCAAAAAAATGATTTCTGCCACAAGCAGCCAGCCAGCTACGGGAAGTGCCATACCTGCAGGTGCTCTTTCGGGCTGTTCATCCCGATCTGGTTTTTCCTGAGCTTAGTCGCAAAATGCCCGTGTGGCATTTACACAGACAACACAAGGAATTCAACCGATCAAGTGTAGGTTGTGGTTGAGTTTAGCGAAACCCAACGTTGTTACAAATGTTGGGGTTTCGCTAAACTCAACCACAACCTACCATTTTCTTGCTTCTTTATTTCTTCTTTTTGCTAAAATCAAAAACCATCTCATTATCTTTCAGCATACCGTGATCTTCCCGCGCCACCTGTTCCAGATATTCTTTGTCACTTTGTAATCGATCAATATCACGAGCCATATCACTACTTTCCTGCACAAGGATTTCACTTTTTTCCTCAAGCTCTAACAGGTATGTACTCTGTCGATGCAAGTGATAAAAGCCACGTCCAGGAGCAAAAATAACCCAGCCTAAAACGATTACTGACAACCCAAAAACAATACGAAACAGTCGTTTTCGTTGCAGAGCTGAAAGGGATGTTTTAGGTTTCTGTCTCATGGAACATTCTCAATCAAAGTCACTTTTTCTAGTCAGTGCCTGCCTGGTCGGCCTCTGCACCCGATACGACGGTGCCTCAAAGCCCAATCGCAGCTGCCTGGATTTCCTGCAGGGCAGCAATTATATCCCTGTTTGCCCGGAACAACTCGGAGGTCTTGCAACTCCTCGCATCGCGGCTGACATCATCCATGGTGATGGTTTCGACGTTCTCGCAGGCCTTGCCTCTGTCCAGACCAAAGAGGGAACCGACGTCAGCACATCTTTTACAAAAGGCGCTGAGCAGGTACTGCAAATTGCCAAAGCTCAGGATGTCACTGGCATATGTCTCAAGGCCAGGAGTCCATCCTGTGCGGTAAATGGCACCATCGGTGTCACTGCTGCCCTGCTTCACCAACATGGGTTTACCCTT
>JAOZLI010000060.1 GCA_029934915.1 Desulfocapsa sp.
CAAAGCCAAGTTTTTTGGAAACCAGTTCGTCGAGATCACGAACTTTCTGATTATCTCCTTTATATAACTCAAGAAATGTTGCTTGTGTTCCAACTGTCCCCTTAGCTCCTCGTGCCTTTACCTGGCCAAGAAAGGAATCAAGGTATTCGAGATCCATGATAAGATCTTGGATATACAGTGTATTCCTTTTTCCTACAGTGGTTGGTTGGGCAGGCTGATAGTGAGTAAATCCAAGGGTTGGTAGGTCTTTGTGCTCAAGGCAAAAACATGAAAGATTTGAAATGACCTTCAGAACCGACTTACGAATGAGATCAATAGCCTTTTTTTGAATTGTAAGATCGGTATTACATACAACAAACTGAGATGTGGCACCAAGATGAATAATGCCTTCAGCCTTGGGACATTTGGTCCCGAATTCATAGACATGAGCCATCACATCATGACGAATTTCCTTTTCCTTGGCGGCGGCCACATCGTAATCAATATTATTAATGTTGGCACGCATCTCATCAATCATTTCCTGGCTAATGATGTCAGTCAGGCCTAATTCATACTCAGCTTCAGCTAAAGCAACCCAGCATTTACGCCATGTGGTGAATTTGGTTTTTTCAGAAAAAAGTTCCTGCATCTCACGACTGGTGTAACGACTGACAAGTGGTTCCTGGTAAATATCTCTGTTCATTTTTATCACTCTTAATATTTCAACAGCTCTTAAGCTTTGAGTGTAGGTTGTGGTTGAGTGTAGCGAAACCCAACATCTTTGCAAATGTTGGGTTTCGCTACACTCAACCGCACCTACAATTTATTGTTCGTCCTTATACCATTTTTCTTTTCGTTGTGAAAGTCAGTTAAAAACAACAGCTGTATTCTGTAGCCCTTAAAACATCTACATACAGTTTCGCACAAGAACTATCGCCTGTAGGAAAAGTTTATTCTGAAATATAGAAATCGTATTTTTCTTCAAAGCAAAACGACCCAATCTATACACGGCAAAACAAGCAATATAAGCAATGTCGCATAATGTATATTATGTATAGTTTTTGTTTTGCTTGTTATTCTAGCTCGTTACTCGGCATTGTTTGATATTTCTAATACCCTGACCTGCCAACTCCGTCGCCCTCTAAAATAATTTGGACTAGGGCTATAGATAATTGTTTTGTCTTGAGGCCCCAGACACATACCAGCCATTCCTCCAAGCCCAAAAGCAATGCCTCTAATGATTGATGTTCCGTCAGTAATAGCTAGTCGCAGGTGCGATTTATCCTTTCCTATGGGGCTTGCTTCTGTAAAACTTACAGACTGGTCACGAAAAATCGGCTGAGGATTCCCTATCCCATGGGGCTCGAGCATCTGAAGTTGCGCCAAGGTAGTCTCTTCAAAAATTTCCCGGACTGAACTGTCGCTATCGAAATGCTTTTCAGTTTTTACAAATTCTCCGCCGTTCTGGCTATACACTGCAGCATCAAATAATTCTTTAAAGTTTTGCAGATGTTCAATTTTTAGACTCATTCCAGCAGCCATGGCATGTCCGCCAAAACCTAAAAGAAAATCACTGCACTCGGACAATGCATCATAAAGATTAACCCCTTGTACCGACCTGGCTGACCCTTTCAGGATACCACTCTCCTGTTCACATAAAACTATAGTCGGTTTTTCGTACTCTTCGACAAGGTTTGACGCAACTATTCCTGCAACACCAATATGATACTGTCCTGCCACCACCGTTGAATTTGCAAAACCTAAAGCGCCAGACATGACTTCATCTTTTGCATTATGAAAATTCTCTAAGGTTATGGATTTACGTTCTTCGTTGTTCTGAAACAAGTCAGTCGATAAAGCACTGGCATCTTGTGTTGACTTGCATTGTAATAATGCCACAGCCTTATTTGCACAACCAAGTCGTCCTGCAGCATTAATTTTGGGTGCTAACTGAAATGATATGTCCTCAGATCTTATATTCTTATGATCGACATTAGATTGTTCGCATAAAGTTGTAATTCCAATATTGCTCTGTTCAGATAAGGTCTCCATCCCTGCTCTAACCAGAATTCTATTCACACTATCCAGTTCAACCATATCCGCAACAGTTCCAATTGCAACCAGATCTAGAAATTGCTTCAAGTTTGGTACCTGACGATTATTATTGAAAAAATTCTTCTTTTGCAAAGCGCTTCGTACTGCAATGGCCAGGTAAAACGCAACCCCTACGCCAGCAAGATCTTTTCCAGGAAAAGAACAGTTCTCCTGTCTTGGGTTTAAGACAGCATCGGCAGGAACTCTTGTTTCTGGCGGAGTATGATGGTCAGTTACCAACACGCTATACCCCATTTTTTTAGCCGCTATAACAGCGTCATGTGCTGAAATTCCATTGTCGACCGTGATCAGAAGATCAGCCTTATTTTCTTGTGCCAATGTGTAGCGTTCAAGTGCTTCGCTTTGTAAGCCATACCCTTCTGTTAATCGATTTGGGATGTAGTAATCAACATTGCAGTTTAGCATTTCGAAGAACAATAACAATAATGCTGTGGAAGTTGTTCCATCGACATCATAATCGCCCCAAATAAGGATCGATCCCTTATTAAGGATACAGTCACTTACCAGTTGTGCTGCACGATCCATTTCTGCCATAAGAAATGGACTTGGCAGATCTTTAAGTTCTGGTTCAAGGAATCGTTGTACTTCTTCGTTTGTCTTTAGCCCCCGCTTCTTGAGGAGCTTTACGATGAGTGGTTCCAGGGCGGTGCCGTCCCTTAGAGTAAAAGGAGTAATCGCTTTCTCGAAGTTCATGTTGTTTCCCATAATGCTCCCTATTTTGCGGATGTAGTGTCGTTTAAAAACTCACATACAGCGCCACCAACTCTGTCACTCTCTGTTTTTTCGAACCAGTTAATAGCTTCTATTTTGTTGAACCATGTGTATTGTCTTTTGGCGTATCGACGGGTATCTCTTGTGAGTTTCTCAAGCATTGTTTCGTAATCCCACTCACCGTTGAGTAGCTTCAACATATGGCTGTAGCCAATGGAACGCATAGATTTGTGTTGCTCTCCGTACCCGCGTTCCACTAACTGCTCCACTTCTTCTTTAAATCCACTGGCAAGCATTATTTCTGTTCGAAGACCGATTCTCTTATAGAGTTGTTTTCGCTCACAGGTCAGACCAATGCAGAGGGTATTCTCAAATCGCAGTTGTTTTGATGCCTGATGTTCAGCAATATGCTCCGACCACTTTTTACCAGTGCCTCTGAAAACTTCTATTGCCCGAATAAGCCTTTGCGTATCATTCATGTGGATCCTATTGCCAGAAGTACGGTCAATTAGGAGCAGTTGTTCATGCAATTTATTGCGCCCTTCCCTTTCTAACTCCAGCTGGATTTCAGCCCGTATCTCTGGGAAAGTTGGAAGTTGCCGGGAGAGCCCCTCAAGTAACGATCGCAGATATAAACCTGTCCCCCCTGTAAGTAATACCCGTTTTCCTCTTTTTAGAATATCCTGCACAGACGCAAGCGCATTCTGCTCAAAACTCGATGCATCAAAATCCTGATCCGGCATTACAACATCGATAAGATGGTGCGGGATTCCCTGCATCTCATCATTGCTTACCTTTGCAGTACCGATATCCATATATTTATAGACCTGCATGGAATCAACACTGATGATTTCAAAATCAAATTCCTTTGCAAGCTCTATAGACAAGGCTGTCTTACCAATTGCCGTCGGTCCAATAAGTGCAACCAGGGGCTCTTTACATGGAAAGGGAAATTCTTTTTTCATTGGGATAGTTAACGGGGGATTGCAAAGCTGAAAGATTCGGCAAAACGATTCATACGAGATTCCCCAATTCCAGAAACAAGAAGAAGGTCATTCTTATTCTTGTAAAATCCTATGGTTCCTCTAGTACTGATGATATTATCCGCAAGCATGGGGCCTATCCCCTTCACCGATAGCAATAAGGTTTTGTCGCAATAATTTACAGGAACTGGTTCAAAAAAGAATGGTGTAAAGGATGCATTTACATTCGCGGCCTTAGCAGGTTTCTCTGCAAGGGTGAGTAAGGCAGGCATGGAAGGCTGCAAATAGAACCCTGTTGTCTCATTCTTCCCTTTGGAAGAAATCAGGAAAAGGAGTTGACCAAGAAAAAATAAAGCACAGCAGAGAAGCGTAAACGTCCTTACTGTGCCATTATCTTTTTTCTGTGCAGAATCCTGCAGGCTACTCTTTTTCTGCAGAACGCTTTTCATCGCGCATCAATTTGTAATTTATTGAATCTACCAGAGCTTGCCAGGATGCTTCGATAATATTGCGGGAAACACCAACTGTCCCCCACTGCTCATATTGATCTCTCGACTCAATAAGGACACGAACTCGGGCACCTGTCCCCTGTTGTCCAGAAAGCACTCGAACTTTGTAGTCTATCAGTTCAACTTCATCAAGAGCAGGGTAAAAACGAGTAAGCGCTTTTCGCATGGCACGATCAAGGGCGTTAACCGGACCATCTCCCATGGCAGCAGTATGAACTTCCTGGCCTGCTACTTCAAGACGAATGGTGGCCTCAGTCTCTGGTGGTTCATCCATTTTACGTTTAGAATTAATTGCTCGAAAGCCCTTCAACGTAAAATAATGTGCCTGAGCACCAATGGCTCGACGCATAAGCAGTTCGAAGGAAGCTTCTGCCCCTTCATATTGAAATCCCTGATTTTCAAGCTCTTTCAATTCTGCCACAATGGATGCAACAATTGGGCTGCTGGAATCAATATCGATACCAAACTTTTGTGCCTTGTGTACAACGTTAGATTTCCCCGCCTGGTCAGAAATAAGGATTCTTCTGATATTTCCGACTTTTTCAGGTTCAATATGTTCGTAACAGAGTGGGTTTCGTTTTACAGCAGAGACATGAATCCCTCCTTTGTGAGCAAAGGCAGATCTTCCGACATAGGGTTGATATTTATTGTGTGGAAGATTGGCAAGCTCATCCACAAGCATTGAAGCTCCGTAGAGTTTATCTATATTATCAACCGCCTTGCATTGATAATCCATCTTCAGACCCAGGGCAGGAATAACTGAAGTCAGATTTGCATTGCCGCATCGTTCACCGTACCCATTCATGGTCCCTTGAACCTGCTCTACTCCAAGACTGAGAGCAAGAAGTGAGTTTGCAACAGCGGTATCAGAATCGTTGTGAGCATGAATACCAAGATCAACGTTTGCCCCGCGTTCCTTGATAAACTGTTGTACTCTTACAATAATGGGCTGAACCTCATGGGGCAGCATGCCTCCGTTGGTATCGCAGAGAATAAGGCAATCTGCACCGCCATCAATGGCCTTACCCAGAGTGGTTAATGCATATTCAGCATTCTTTTTAAAGCCATCAAAAAAATGTTCGGCATCATAGAATAATTTTTCAACATGCGGCCTTAAATAGGAGAGCGTCTCTTCAATGATAAGAAGGTTGTCCTCAAGCTCAATTCGTAACGCATCATAGACATGAATATCCCAGGATTTACCAAAAATGGTAATCACGGGTGTTTTGGCATCAAGTAACGCCTGAGTGCTTTTGTCCTTTTCGATGGGGTTGCTAAACATCCTGGTTGCCCCAAAGGCAGCAAGTTTTGTATGTTTAAGATTTTCACTTTGCATTGCCTGGAAATACTCAACAGCCAGCGGGTTGGAGCCGGGCCAGCCACCTTCTATATAATCAACTCCAAGATCATCAAGCTTGTGACTGATGCGAATTTTATCCATTACTGAAAGGTTAAAATTTTCAGCCTGGGTACCATCTCGCAAAGTTGTGTCATATATCTGTACTTTTCTTGTCATTTGCATAGCCTCGTTAAGAAAGGGTTTCCTCTTCAGGTACGCTCTCTTTTCCAAGTTCAAAGGCATCATGGAGTGCGCGCACCGCAAGTTCTGTGTATCTTTCTTCTATAATACAGGAAACTTTAATTTCCGATGTGGAAATCATGGAAATATTAATCCCTTCATTGGAGAGAACGCTGAACATGGTGGATGCAATACCTGAATGATTCCGCATCCCGACACCAACAATGGAAATTTTGGTGATCGAATCTGATCCATGGATACCACCCTTCGCACCTGTTTGTTTAACAACGGATTCAAGTAATTGCAGCGTTCGCTGGTAATCAGTTCGTGCCACCGTGAAGGTCATGTCGGTCTCGCCATTGCCTGTATCCTGATTTTGGATAATCATATCGACAATAATATCAGCATTGGAAATAGGGGTGAATATCTTTGAGGCGATACCGGGTTGATCCGGAACTCCTGAGATGGTAATACGAGCCTCATTTTTATTGTACGTTACTCCAGAAACTATTTTTCCTTCCATTGCTTTTTCCTCCGCGACAACCCATGTTCCTTCTGTTTCGGTAAACGTTGAGCGAACATGGACTGGGACGTTATACTGTTTGGCAAATGTTACAGATCGAATATCGAGAACTTTTGCTCCAAGACTTGCAAGCTCAAGCATTTCGTCATATGTAATTCTATCTATCTTAATGGCATTATCACAAATATTTGGGTCCGTTGTGTAAACCCCTTCCACATCGGTAAATATCTCACAGGCGTCAGCCTCAAGAGCAGCAGCAAGAGCGACTGCGGTGGTATCGGATCCTCCCCGACCAAGGGTTGTAATATCACCTGTCTCGGTTACGCCCTGAAATCCAGCAACAACCACTACTTTCCCGGAGTCTAACTCCTTGGTGATACGATCCGAATCAATGCCCTCAATACGAGCTTTCGTATAAGAATTATCAGTTTCTATTTTGACCTGATCGCCTAAAAAAGAAATACAATCATCCCCAAGGGCCTTTACTGCCATGGCAAAAAGAGAAATTGTAACCTGCTCTCCAGAAGAAAGGAGTACATCCATCTCCCGTAAGTCAGGCATATCCTGCATTGCCAGAGCAAATTCGGTCAACCTGTTTGTTTCGCCTGACATAGCAGAAAGAACAACCACCATTTGATTGCCTTCATTTTTCTTTTTCAGAACACGTTTTGCAACGTTTTTTATCTTTTCAGGGTCTCCAACAGACGTACCCCCGAATTTCTGAACAATTAACGCCATTGTATAGCAACTCCTCTTGGTGCTTAAACACCCGGATAAACGTATAACGGCAGACGCTGTTTATACCAGTCTGCCGTTTAATAAATGTAATTTTAAGTTTTTCTGTTCAATGCTGCTCAATTACAAAATGCAACTGTCTGAGTGAGAAACGAACGAGTTTCGGAGTCTGCGCTTACCTGCATTTTTGACGAAGCAAACTTAGGACTCGTTCAGAAAATCAAGAAATTTACAGTGAAAGCGGACTGGAGTTGTCCTTAAATCCGATCTCAGACACACCGCAACTCTCAAGTCAGACAACATTGAGTAAAACTAAATCCACAATCTAGTAACTGAACCCAAAAAAGCAACATTTTCTTACTGTGTAAAGCGGAACAAAATGTTACAGATCAACATAAATTATTGTGGTGAACATAGAACAGGACATTGGATGTTCTTTGTGTTGCACCAACTAATTATGACCGACAGACTCTTAAAAGGACAACATGCTAGACAAAGAAGCATTTAATATCGTTTTGGTGGAGCCGGAAATCCCGCCCAACACAGGATCCATAGCCAGGCTATGCGGTGCCACAAACACCATTCTTCATTTAGTACGTCCCCTTGGGTTCTCCACGGACGACAAACATCTGAAACGGGCAGGACTCGACTACTGGAAGTTTGTGGATATCAGATATTGGGATTCATTTGACGTATTTCTAGAAGCTCAGAATGAAAACAAACTGTTCTTCCTGACGACTAAAACGAGCAAATCATATACGGATGCAAAATTCAAAAAAGGTGATTTTTTAATCTTTGGTAAAGAAACGAAGGGGCTGCCAGAGGATATTCTTGATCTCTATGCAGATCGCTGTTTTACACTACCAATGGAGAACCCCAATATAAGAAGTCTGAACCTGGCCATGACAGCAGGTATCGTTTTATACGAAGCGCTTCGAAAAGCTCAGAAAATAGGGTCGCAGGAATAGTCGATCAAAATCCAATTGTAACCAATCGCATAGGTGTCTCTTCCGTTATCACGAGCTGTGTAGAGACCTGTTTCTGCCCGGGAAACAAGTGTTTCTGCGTCATCTCCAGGTATCATTTGAGACACTCCCATGGAAGTTGTTATGGCAATATCCTGTCCAGTGGAGGTTTTGTAAGGAATTCTGATTAATTCAAGCATTTTTGCTGCAAGGCGGCATCCGTCTTTCTCGGTGCAATCTTTTAAAGCCACTAAAATCTTGTCACCTTCCCAACGGCAGGTAACATCTGATGCACGTAACACGGACTTTATGGATTCACTGAGTAGTGAGAGGATCTCATCACCTGCCCGGTGCCCGTTATCTTCGTTAACAAGTCTGAAATGATCAATATCAATGATCAGAATCGTGAGAGGCTCAAGGGTTCGTTTTGTGTCCAGTATCAGATGCTCGAACATCTGGCTGAAGGTATGTCTGCTCAGACAACCGGTTAACTCATCGAAATGTTTTGAATTAGATGTTACTTCAGCAACATATTTGTTCATCAACAGCCTAACAGTAAAAATAGCTGAGCATAGTATAAGGATATTGGTGATGGACAACAAAAACTGATTTGTTGAATAGTGTTCACAGCCGGCATGGGAAATAAGAAAAAATGCAATAGTTGCTGCCCAGGCAAGACTCAGAAAGAGACTTCCCTTGATAAATAATTGCAAAAAATATATTTTTCGTTCTATTTGCATAAAGACTGTGATGACGAAGTGTCAGGAATATGGTAACCAGTTTATTTTTATCCCTCCATGTGGTAGGGTATGTAGGAATGTAATTATTTTAGTAAACACTTACCTTAACACATTCCTGTCAAGTAGGATATGTTTTTCTTTTCTCAAATTTATATAATAAGGAGTAATTATAATGGTCGATCGCGTATATAATTTCAGTCCCGGACCTGCCACTTTACCGGTAGAGGTATTAAAACAGGCATCCAAAGATGTTGTTAATTTTAAAGAGACCGGAATCGGACTCATTGAAATGAGTCACCGTTCCAAAGAATTCATGGCAGTTGCTGAAAACGCAGAATCCCTGCTCCGTGAACTTATGGAAATACCTGATAATTACAAAGTTCTTTTCCTACAGGGTGGTGCTTCCAGCCAGTTTTTTATGATTCCCATGAACCTCCTTGGAAAAGGGAAGAAGGCGACCTACCTTAACACCGGAACCTGGTCAAAAAAAGCGATTAAGGAAGCAAAGTTATTTGGTGATGTCGAGGTTGCATACTCCAGTGAAGAAAAGACCTTTAACAGAGTACCAACACAAAACGAATATACAGTTGCCGATGATTCGGAATACCTCTATTTTGTTTCTAATAACACCATTTACGGCACTCAGTTTCCAGTTTTTCCAGAAACTGACAAGGTGTTGATATCTGATATGTCATCAGATATTTTATCAAGACAAATAGATGTTTCGAAATTCGGAATTATATTTGCCGGAGCTCAGAAAAATATGGGCCCTGCAGGTGTTACTGTTGTTATTATCCGCGAAGATCTGCTGGATAAAGCACCCGAAAACACGCCTACTATGCTCACCTATAAAACTCACGCTGATAAAGGTTCCATGTTTAATACCCCACCCTGCTTTGCAATTTACGGAGTTGGTGAGGTGTTAAAGTGGTTGAAGAAACAGGGCGGAGTAAAAGCCATGGAAGCTATAAATATTGAAAAGGCTAACATTCTTTATGATTGTATTGATTCTGGAGAGTATTACCGGGGGCATGCCGAAAAAGATTCAAGATCAAATATGAATATTTCTTTCAATTTACCCACGGCAGAGCTTGAAACAAAATTTATTGCCGAAGCGACAAAAATTGGATTAAACGGCCTTAAAGGACATCGTTCAATCGGCGGTTGCAGGGCATCCATCTATAATGCTTTCCCCAAAGAAGGCGTAGAAAAACTCGTTTCTTTTATGAAGGAATTTGAAGCGGCGAACAAGGCATAATTTGCTGCATATGCCTTATGATGGCGACATTATCCGCCCGCCCAGTGAGGCGGATTCAATTATCATCCAGGTGACTGTTGGTTGTTCTCACAATAAATGTACTTTTTGTGGGGCCTATAGAGATAAAAAGTTTCGCCTTCGCAGTGATGAAGAAATCCTAAATAATATCGCTTTTGCCGCCAGATATTGTGGCAGGCAAAAGCGTGTTTTTCTTGCAGATGGTGATGCTTTAATCCTCTCTCAAAAACGATTATTACATATTTTCTCCCTCATAAAAGAGCATCTTCCGCAGGTGCGACGAATAGCATTGTATGGTAATGCAAAGGCAATTCGTTCAAAAACGGTGGAACAACTTCAGGAATTAAAAAAGCTTGGGCTACATCGTATCTATATGGGACTTGAAAGTGGAGATGATGAGGTTTTGCAGAGAGTACAAAAGGGGGAAACCGGGAATTCCATGATCGAAGCGGCCCGCCTGGTCCGTGACGCAGAAATTTTCCTGTCTGTCACTGTTCTGCTTGGGCTTGGAGGTGTTGCCGGGAGTTTGCAGCATGCACGTGAATCTGCCCGAGTCTTAAGTCTTATGCAACCCAGACAGATTGCAGCTTTATGCTTAATGCCCCTGGCAAATACTCCTCTTGGTCACTCGTTTGACTCTGGAGAATTTGAGCTCCCTAGTGCTGAAGGCATGTTGCATGAACTCAAAGAACTTATACAAAACATCACATGCAGACGGGTTATGTTTATGGCAAATCATGCCTCCAATTATCTGCCCTTACAAGGCGTACTTTTGCGTGATCGCAGTATGTTAATTGATAAAGTAAACCTGGCACTTCAAGGAAAAGAAAACCTTGTCCCTGAACATTTTCGGGGATTATGAGATAGCAAAAGATAGGCTGTAGGCTTTTAGACTTTTAGGTACTGCCTAAACGCCTTTTTTCTAAAATACAATGCGTTGAATGCTGTAAATATTTTGTTTATATGTAGGCCTTCAGGAATAGGACACAAAT
>JAOZLI010000061.1:0-7445 GCA_029934915.1 Desulfocapsa sp.
CCACAATTTCACCAATAACACCACAGCTCAGGGGATATTTCATGCGCCGTAAAGACTGCATAATTTCCTCTATCGCTTCAGGAGGTGCAGCAATAAGCAACCCACCCGATGTTTGCGGATCAACAAGAAGCATTTCCAGAGCATCATCACGGCTGTTACTCTTATTTCGCAGCCACTTAGCATAGAATTTACGGTTTGTATAGGCTCCTTCCGGAATAATACCCATATTTGCAAAGTCAACACTGCCAGGCACGAGAGGAATTTGACTCCGGTTAAGCTTTGCACTCACACCTGATGCGGCCATCATTTCATAGAGGTGTCCCAAAAGACCAAAGCCAGTAACATCAGTACAGGCATGCACATCATAACCATTTGACCTGACCTCAGCCACGGCATCGGCGGGAGGTCGGTTCAACGTTGCCATGATATCCGTTATCTGTTCTTCTACATCCCTATCAGCCAACTCGCCTTTAATGGCAGTGGAAAGAATCCCTGTGCCCAGAGGTTTTGTCAATAACAGATGATCTCCAGGTTTTGCACCACTGTTTAACAAGACATGATCAGGATGTACTATCCCGGTGACCGACAAACCATACTTCAATTCGTCATCTTCCACAGAGTGACCACCAACCAGCAGTGCTCCAGCCTCCTCCACTTTTGAAAGCCCACCCTTTATAACTTCACGAAAAATACCTGCATCCATGGATTTTATAGGGCAGGCGAGAATATTCATGGCCAAAATCGGCTTACCGCCCATGGCATACACGTCACTGAGAGCATTGGCAGCAGTGATCTGACCAAAGGCGTAGGGGTCATCAACTATGGGTGTAAAAAAATCCAGCGTTTGAATAAGAGCCGTATCATCATTCAGACGATACACCCCTGCGTCGTCACAGGTTTCTGCACCAACAATAAGGCGCTCATCTTTGGGAAGTGTTATTCCACAGAGTATTTGGCTCAGGTCCCCCGGGCCAAGTTTCGCTGCTCAACCCGATGCTTTGACGGTGGATGTCAGTTTGATCATTGTTTTTTCTGCTTTTAAAGGGGAAAATGCAAATTTTAACTTTTTTTATGAATAAAACACCACAAAAGACGCTTTATTGTTGAATTTCAGTGAAACTTATTATACATCTTTCGCTACCGACTACTACTAGCAACTTAAGTTGGTCTTGGCTGAGATTCGTAACTTTTTTGAAGTTACTGCTTTCTTTATCAGATTTTGCTCAAAGGCACAAAGATATTCGTTTCGTTTTCTTTGTGCCTTTCTCTTTTTCAAACATTATATCAGTAAGGAACTGGAACGTTCCTAAAACAGGGAAAGGTTTCGATGGATAGTAGCAATGCAGTTACTGTGGAAGATAGACGCCCCAAACATGAATGTGGTGTTTGCGGTATTTACGGTCATGAGGATGCAGCAAAACTTACCTATTTCGGTCTCTATGCATTGCAGCACAGAGGTCAGGAAAGTGCTGGTATTGTAGCATCTGATGCTGGCAAAGTATCCATTCACAAGGCAATGGGACTTGTACCCGAAATTTTTTCAGAGGATATCCTGCAAGGCCTTCCCGGCTCTATGGCCATGGGCCATGTGCGCTATTCCACAACCGGTGCATCCAATGTAACTAACTCTCAGCCCTTAATGGTGAATCATCGTGGCACAACCCTGGCAGTGGCCCATAACGGAAACCTGGTAAATTCCCTCGAGCTCCGTCAGGATTTGGAGGGGAAAGGATCCATATTCCAGACAACCATGGACAGCGAAGTCGTTCTGCATCTTCTGGCACGCACCACTCACCTGGGGTTAGAACGGGCCCTGACTGAATCCTTTTCCTGCCTGAAAGGAGCATATTCCATCCTGCTCATGACACCCGAAACCATGGTTGCAGTCCGTGACCCCGGCGGTTTTCGTCCCCTCTGTCTCGGCAAACTGAACAGTGGTGGCTGGATTGTGGCATCTGAAACCTGTGCTCTTGATCTGGTTGAAGCTGACTATATTCGAGACATTGAACCTGGCGAAATGCTCATTATTGACAAAAAGGGGAAGATGAAGTCTATCTTTCCATGGCCGAAACAGAAGACGAATTTCTGTATTTTTGAGCAGGTTTATTTTGCCCGCCCCGACTCTGATATTTTTGGCATCAATGTTTACGAATCACGTAAACGTATGGGAGAAATACTCGCCCGTGAAGCTCAAATCGAAGGTGACTTTGTCATGCCTTTTCCTGATTCAGGAAACTATGCTGCCATCGGCTTTTCCAAAGAATCTGGAATACCTCTTGAAATGGGTATGATCAGAAACCACTACGTGGGCCGAACCTTTATCCAGCCAACCCAGTCCATGCGTGACTTTAACGTACGGGTAAAACTCAACCCGGTTCGTTCACTCCTTAAAGATAAACGGGTAATAATTGTCGAAGACTCCATTATTCGTGGGACAACCGGCAAAAGTAGAGTCAAGGCCTTGCGTGAGGCTGGAGCCAAAGAAGTGCATATGATGGTAAGTTGCCCGCCTACCCGCCACGCCTGTTATTATGGAATTGACTTCCCCTCTTCTGACCAGCTTATTGCAGCTCAACATTCAGTGGAAGAAACGGCGGCCTATCTGGGACTGGATTCTCTTCACTATTTGAGTGTTGATGGCCTGGTCGAAGCCACGGGACTGGCGAAAGATTCTTTTTGCCTGGCCTGTTTTAATGGTGTATACCCTGTAGAACCTGACCGTAATTTCAAAAAAGATGCTCTCGAAATATAGGTATATTCCATGCCATCAAGGTATATTATAATCGACGTATATGAATGCAACGGATGTGGATCCTGTGTTGAAATCTGTCCCGAGGTTTTTGCCATGAATGACGAAGGGGACAAAGCTATCCTACTTGACTCTGATGCAAAGATAACGGATAAGATCGAAGAAGCAGTGGCCTATTGTGCGCAAAAATGCATTGAACTTGATTGAGCAGAGCTTTTGGACAATCCTTCTCTAACAAAGATATTTGAAAGCGGCCACACCGATGATCCGCTTGATGAGATCCAGGCGATCCTCACCCTCATCGAACCATCTTTCCCCAAGGCTCCTCTTCTAGAGTTACACCAGGAGATGAAACTTATTTTTGATGGTGACCACCCTGATTATCGGCGTAGCAACACTAAATTTCACAACCTTGACCACACCTACAGCGTCGTGCTTGCAACCGTCAGAATTTTTCACGGATTGTTTTGTGACGGCTGGCCAGTTTCAGAAGAAACTATCAATAAAGCGCTCTACAGTGCCTACTTCCACGACTGTGGCTTGCTTCTAAAAAATTCGGAAGAAGCTGAAAGTGGTGCAGCCTTTACCATTGGCCACGAAAAACGTTCCATGTTTTTTATGGCCGATTATCTCAAAGAAAAAGGCTTTCCTCACCCTTTTATCAGCGATTGCTCCATCATTATTCAGTCAACAAATCTCAACATAAACCCGGACACTCTGTTTTACCCGTCTGCCGAAATGCAGCTCGCCTCTTTTGCAGTGGGTTCCGCTGATATTCTGGCACAAATGGCAGACAGATATTATCTAGAACGTCTTCCTCTGCTTTTTCAAGAGTTCCAGGAAGGTGGAATCCACAAACACAGTTCAGCTCTGGAACTTATGCAACAAACATCTGAATTTTACCAGGAGGTCGTGGTTGCCAGGTTGTCTGGAGTATTTGGAAATCTTACAAAATATATGCAAGTGCATTTTCGCAAGCGATGGGAACTAGACAGAAATCTATATCTGGAAAACATTAAGAAAAACATTAGATATATAAGACATATCATTAAGCAAAACCAGGGAGACCTGGAATCCCTGAGTCGCTATTTACGTCGTACGCCCCCGAATTGATGCTTGCATTTCCAGAAGGACAGAATCAATTCTGCCGGGGATCTTTTCCCGTCTCAAACATCTCAAACAAATCATAAAAAAGCCTGGCAACAGCACTAAAGTGTGTCGCCGAGCCCGAAGAAGCATATGCTTTCGTCAACTCCATGGCCCGGGCAAAACTCTCCTGCCCTTCTGATTCATCTGGTGCTTTAACCACTTGAGCCAAACGTTTCCCTATCTCATCAACTGTTCCTTTAGACATTTTCCACCTCTTTCAGCATATTTTCAATAACCTGTAAACCACCCTGCCAAAAAGTCGGGTCATTCAGATCAATATTGAATGGTTTCAACAATTCATAGGGGGAATCAACCCCGCCGGCCTTCAACAGCTGAATATATTTTGGAATAAAATCACCCCCCTCTTCCAGATACAAATTATACAAAGCCAGCACCAGCAGTTCACCAAAAGCATAGGAATAAACATAGCCGGGAGTATGCAGAAAATGAGGAATATAGGACCACCAGATACGGTAATGTTCTCCCAAAGTAACCGAGTTGCCAAACATATCTTTTTGACTCTGCATCCAGAGTTCCGAGAGTTTATCGGTTGAAACCTCCCCAGCATCTCGCCTGCTGTTATGAATCATATCTTCAAACCGGTTCATGGATATTTGGCGAAACACGGTGGCAAAAATGGATTCGAGTTTCTGGCAGACAAAGGCCTTTCTGGCAGCAGGATCGTCAATGGTATCCAGTTGTTTATGAAATATCAAAAGTTCCGCAAAAACTGAGGCAGTTTCAGCAAGGACCAGTGGTGTATCGGAATTAAAATAGCCCTGTTCCTTTGCCAGATATTGATGAATACCGTGGCCAAGTTCATGGGCAACGGTGGAAACATCACGAAGATTCCCAGTATAGTTCACAAGAACATAGGGATTTGCATCAGGCACCGCGGGATGGGCAAAGGCACCGCCCCGTTTTCCCTCTAGCAGTGGCGCATGTATCCAATTTTGGTCATAAAACAGCTCTGCAATATCGGCCATTTGCGGTGAGAACTCACGAAAGCCGTCAAGGACTATCTTTTTGCACTCCTGCCACGACACGAGTTCTTCGGGAAGTGATGGTAATGGCGCATAGCGATCATAATCCTGCAATTCATCGAGGCCAAGCAAATCCTTTTTAATGGTGTAATAACGCTGTACTATATCATATCTGGCAGTGGTACTATCCACCAGTGCTTTAACGGTTTTATCATCCAATTCGTTGGAAAGATTACGCGAAGCAATCCATGAATCATACTTTCGCATACGATCATCAATCATCTTTCCTGCCAGGATGGTATTAAAAATATGACTCAGTAAATGTAACTGACTCTGTAAACCCTCGGTCAATTCTTTTGCAGCAGCGTGTCGTACTTCACGTTTGGCATCGTAGAGATCCGACAGCACCTCTTCCTCACTTCTTTTCTCTGTACCAAACTCCAGGTTCCCCATCAGCTTTTCAAACAGAGTAAGCCAGGATTCCTTTCCCACCGGGGCAATTTCAAGGAGGAGTGCTTCTTCAGGTTCCGATAACAGGTGTTTTGCATAGCGTCGAATATTTCGAAGAAAATGACGATATGGTGCAGTATCATCTGCGGCCAGGAAAGCATCTGCAGATTCCTGATCCATTTTAGCCCACTCCAAATCAAAAAACACCAAATCACGATGGATCAGACTGGCGTCTTCTTTACACTTCTGCATAAAGGCGCCTGCAGCATCATTTTTGACATCGGTTACAAAATTTAAAAAAGCATAGGTATCCATGCGACCAAGATTCACCTGAATACGTTCTATCCGACGGATGGTTCGTGCAAAAACAGCAGGCTCAAGCTCTGCCATTTTCCCGGCACAAACATCCTTAACAAGTTCAGCTTCCTGGATGCAAAGATCCAGATCATCCTGAAGCAGTTCATCTGCCGTTGAGTCGTAAAGGGCGTCAAGATTCCATAGGACACCTGTTGTACCAAGTTGCTTGTTTAAAGAGGATGACATATATGTGATTTCCTAGTTTTAATTATAGAAAAAAGATCTGTTTGTAGAATACCTAAGTACCTTATGCTGTGCTCTTATTTTTGTCAAGAGAATCGATCCCTTAGTAAACTTCCTCTGTTTTCTGCAGCAAAAAAAATGCAATTTATGATACTGCAGCCTTTGAATAATTGGAAAAATTCATTTTTTGGTGTAAGGTCAACATAATACTAACAACAACTCTCAATTTCATTTAGCTCACAAAACACCATGAAAAACATGCATTCCATAAAGATTTTCAGCCTTCTGGCTCTCTCCAGTTTACTTATTGTTCCATCTCTTTCGGCACGCCCCAACACAACCATTAAAAGTACTCTTACCAGAGTCGAAAACCAGGAAAACGGGACAAAAAACAAGCTGATCCTCCCCTATGCATTCTCCACCGAGAGCATGGGATTCACCATGGGTGTTGGCGGCGGGATGAAGGGCTATGGACAGGAGCAGTTACTTTTAGGGGCAACCGCATTTTACAGCGCTGATGAAGCAGCCGGACTTTTCCTTGGTATGTGGGACTATCGTCCATCCTTTGCCAATCGTTTCTTTATCGGGGCTCAAGGCATGGTTGGCCACTATCCCACCCAACGAGCCTACACAAAGCTAGCGTTTGATCCCAACACCACTCGTCCTGGAAGCAATGATTCGGACATGGAGCAATATGGTGAGGACAGTGGATACGACAACTGGACCGACTTCAAACTCGAATATGTCCTACCCATGGGATCTGCCCGAAATGATGCCATGCAGCAGTTCACATTAAAACGTGGCCTGCTCCAGTCTGCTCCAGTTGGTGGAGACAGCTGGAATCCACTCGAAAACGGAGTTACCACCCTACTACTCAGACAGTACAACAGATATCGCACATTTGAACTCGATGAAGGTGACGTTGATGCTACCGCTCATCCAGTGCAGGTAGCCGTCTCTTACTTCAATACTGATTTCCCTGCAAACCCGTCAACTGGCTCTAGCCAGTATTTCGGCGTAACCCACGATTTTGGCTGGCTTGAATCACCGGATGATTGGACTTTTGTTGAATTTGAAGCAAGCAAATATTTCTCACTGGGAGATTCCGACTGGGCCACACAGCGTATCATCGCACTCAATATGTGGACGGGTGACAACACCAGCTGGGAGGAAACAACAAATGCGGATGGTACCGTTTCAGTCAACCATCGCACGCCCTTTTACGAAGGTGCAACCCTGGGTGGTTTTTATCGCATGCGTGCCTACCCAGTGGATCGTTTTAATGACAAGTCAGTTATTTACACCACAGCCGAATATCGCTACACCCTGGATTGGAACCCCTTGGGCAACATTTCCTGGTTACGATTCCTTCACAGTGACTGGCTGCAATTGGTTGCCTTTGCTGAAGGTGGTCGAGTTGCCAACGATTATGACTCGGATCTGTTAAAAGACTGGAAAGTTGATGGTGGTGTCAGTATCCGATGCATGTTTTCCGGTGCTGTTGTTCGTCTTGATATGGCTGTTTCAGATGAAACCAGCTCAACTTGGGTAATGTTTGGCCACCCATTTTAATT
>JAOZLI010000061.1:7545-10950 GCA_029934915.1 Desulfocapsa sp.
CGGTAAATGCGAGCAGTAATACAACGAGTAAAGAGAGCCTCCGTCCAGGTCGATTCCCAAACCACAGGAGAAATCGGTCACGGCCTCCTTGTCCTTCTGGGTGTCCATCATGATGATGGCGATAGGGAAGTCAACTGGATGACCGACAAGATAAGCAACCTCCGTATTTTTGATGACGAGGATGGCAAGATGAACCACTCTCTACTCGACACCGGTGGCGCCATGCTGGTTGTTTCCCAATTCACCCTGTATGGCGATTGCCGAAAAGGTCGGCGCCCTGGATATTCTGCTGCCGCCCGGCCAGAACACGCCAATGCCCTATATGAAAAGCTGATTATTGCTTCGAAAAGTGCTGGTATAGACACAGCCAGCGGCAAGTTTCAAGCCCAAATGGACGTAAGCCTTGTCAACGACGGCCCTGTCACCCTACTCCTTGACTCCAGTAAACAATTCTAACCCAACATTTCACTCTAACCTCTACGGACACTATGACCCATATACCCGGCACGAGTTATCACGGCTTTATCCTTCAAGAGAAGCAAGAACTCCAGGAAATTAAAGCGACTGTTTACCTCTTTAAACACGAAATCCTTGGCTGCCCACTGCTTGCCATAAAAAACAGCGACACAAATAAAACCTTCTCGGCCGCATTTAACACCATCCCCACCGACTCCAAAGGGGTTGCTCACATACTGGAGCATTCGGTACTTATGGGCTCTAAAAAATATCCGGTGAAGGATGTTTTCGGAGAAATCAACAAGGGTGGACTGACCACTTTTTTAAACGCCATGACTGGATCAGATATCACCTACTATCCCTTTGCCACCAGAAATATGAAAGAATATTTCAATATCATGGATGTGTATATGGACGTGGTGCTCAATCCCGAGCTTGCCAGATCCACATTTGAGCAGGAAGGCTGGCATTACCACCAGGAAAACAAAGAAACCCCGTTACAGTATCAAGGCGTAGTCTATAATGAAATGAAAGGTGCTTTTTCAGACCCCATTCGCTCAATTTTTCATAATATTTTTTGTGGCCTGATGCCGGAATCCACCTATGCCCATGAATCCGGCGGAGATCCGAAAAACATCCCGGACTTGAGTTACGAAGAATTCTGTGCCTTCCACAAAGTGCATTACCACCCATCTAATGCAACATTTTTTGTCTATGGTGATGCAGATCTTGACGAAGAGCTCTCCTATCTACAGGATAATTTCCTTACGCATTTCCCAGAAAAAGGTATCCGGGCAGAGGTGCAAGCCGGAACGGAGATTACTGAAACCACCTTTATTGAAGATAGTTACGCGGTGGACTCCACCGATACAGCAGGAAAAACCTTTCTCGCTGTTGCAAGTAGTGTTTCCACGGTTCTGAAACGTGAGGAGAATGCAGCCTTTCAGATCATAGCAAATATTCTCTACAATTCAGACGCATCTCCTCTCAAAAATACCATTATCAAGAACGGCGTCTGCAAAGATTTCGGTGGCTTCTATCTTTCCACCTCAAGCTTTAAAACCATGATGGTCACCTATCTGGTGGGCAGCGACCCTGAAAAACGAGACACCTTTCTTGATCTCTACAAAAAAACCCTCGCAACCATGGCCCATGAAGGACTCGGTCACGACCTCATCCTTTCGGAACTCAACAAATATGAATTTGGGGTACGGGAAGAGAGCTGTAAAGCACAACGCGGATTAAGCCTGGTGAGTAAGGCCCTGCCCGCCTTCAAATACGGTACTGACCCCTACGATTCTCTGCAGATAGATGAGCTTTTAGCCACCATCCGCAAGAAGGCACTGGAGGAGAACTACTTTGAGGAACTGATCAAGAAATACCTGCTGGATAATCCGGCCACGGTGGTAGTAACCCTGCAACCGGATCCGGAAAAACAGGCACGAGAACTCGCTCAAGAAGCCGAACATCTGCAGAAATACGAAAAAAGCCTGAGCGAAGAAGGGACTGAGCAGTTAATTGCCCGAACCCTTGAGTTGATGGACAATCAACAGAAGCCAAATGACGTTGAAACGCTGGCTCTCTTGCCACAGTTGCAACTCACAGACCTTGAAGAGGATATTCAATTCCACAAGGCATCTATCACAGAGATTGAAGGGCGGGAATGCATCATCAGCGAGCTCACAACCGAGCACATCTCCTATATTGATATCGGTTTTGAAGTTGCCTGCCTGCCCTCCCGTTTTCTCCCCTGGCTGGATCTTTTTGGCACCATTGCCACTGAAATTGGCACCAAAAAAATGGACTATATGCATTTTGCCAGAGAAATCAGCACCTGTACCGGTGGATTTTCTCACAGCTTTCAATGCCATGTGAAAAAAGGTGGGAAGGGCAGCTTTCGTCCCATTCTCTGGTTTCAGATGAAATGTCTGCCGGAATATCAAGAACAGGCACTGCAGCTCTTAAGCGAAGTATTTTCGTCCCTGTCCTTAACGGATAAAGATCATATCAGAGACATTGTGGCTCGTGAGCATGCCTGGGCAGAGCACGAGGCACAGAGCGAAGGATACGGCCTTGCGGCATCCCTCTCCTTTGCAAAACTTAGCCAGGCGGGTGCCTGCAATGAGTTGGTCAGCGGTGTGACAAACTATCGCAATCACAGTGAGCTTGCTCGCGACTATCCAAAGCATGAAGAAGAGTTCCTCGCAGGTCTTGCGGAAATGGCGGGTTACATATTCAATAAAAACAATTTGATACTCTCCATAACAGGAGAAGAAAAAGAGATTTCCTCTTTTCAGGATCTCAGCGCAGGGCTCATCGCATCACTGCCCGACACGATATTGAGCAAACAGGAGTTAATCCTGCCAACGCTCCCCGACCACGAAGCACTCATCACTTCTGCTGAAGTGGTTTTTGCTGTACAGAGTGGGAATCTCTTACCACAGGGTGCCGGGTACAACGGACACTTTGAAGTGCTGAAGACCTACCTTTCCCGGGATTACCTCTGGAATACAGTCCGACAGATGGGTGGTGCCTATGGCTGCTTTATCCAGTTCAGTCATATCAGCGGCAATTTTGCTCTTATCAGCTACCGGGATCCGCAAGTGCGTAAAACCTACGACAGTTACAGCGCCATTGCAGGTGTCGTGAAAGATCTGGATTTACCGAATGAAGTACTACAGCAACTTGTCATTGGAACCTACGGCAACTTTACGCCTCTCATGGCTTCTGCCGGAAAAGGCGCACAGGCCAAAAATGAATACCTGAGCGGCATCAGTATCGAATCCAAGCAGCAGCGTATCCATGAGATCATAAACACCTCGGTTCTGGATATGCGTGCCTACGCCGAGAATTTTGCCAACATGCAGCAAAACAGTCATCGGATGATTATCGGTAACAGGAAAAAAATTGAGGCCGATGCAGATCTTTTTGACACCCTTGGTGAATTAT
>JAOZLI010000285.1 GCA_029934915.1 Desulfocapsa sp.
GCCTTTGCCCCTGAACGTTGTCCCTGGCGATGATCCTTTTTGGGTGTCTTTGGCTTTTTTGCTCGTTTAGGACGTTTGTCCAGGCGGGTGACCGGAACATCATTGACTGGCTCAAAGCCATCAATAACCTTACGATCCAAAAGTCTTTTCAGCAGGTACTCGATATCAGAAAGTTGTGGGAACTCATCGGCACTGACTAAAGAAATGGCCTGTCCTTTAAGTCCCGCCCGTCCCGTACGACCAATGCGATGGATGTAATCTTCTGGTACATTGGGGAGATCAAAGTTAATAACCTGTGGGAGTTGATCTATATCTATACCGCGGGCTGCAATGTCTGTTGCCACCAGAATCCGAATTTCATCCTGTTTGAAGGCTTTTAAGGCTTTTGTTCTGGCATTCTGACTTTTATTGCCATGAATGGCAGCAGCAGTGATTTTCTTTTTTTCGAGATAGCGGGTCAGACGATTGGCACCATGTTTCGTACGACTGAAAACCAGTACTTTCTGCCAGTCATTTTCCTGAATCAATCTGACTAGAAGTGCAGATTTTTGTTTTTTATCAACCGGACAGATCCATTGTTTTACAGCATCAACCGTGGTATTTCGAGGGGTTACAGAAATTTCCACAGGATTACGAACAAGTTTCTTGGCAAGAGTTCGAATTTCCATGGAAAATGTTGCCGAAAACATGAGTGTTTGACGTTTAGGAGGAAGGAATGCCAGGATTTTACGTATATCATGGATAAATCCCATGTCAAGCATACGATCAGCTTCATCCAGCACTAATATTTCAAGTTGGTCAAAACGCACAGCTTTTTGGTTGTGCAGATCAATTAGTCGTCCTGGAGTTGCCACCAGGATATCCACGCCTTTACGCAGTTTCATCATTTGGGGATTGATTTTAACCCCACCAAACACAACAGTGGATGTAAGAGGCAGATGTTTGCCATAGGTGACAACACTGTCTTGGATTTGGGCCGCGAGTTCACGGGTTGGAGTAAGAATTAACACGCGGGCTTGATTAGGTTTTGCGCGGTTTCCATGGGAGAGGCTTTCAAGAATTGGCAGGGTGAACCCGGCAGTTTTACCGGTTCCTGTCTGTGCCGCAGCCATAACATCTTTACCTTCAAGAACTGCAGGAATTGCCTGAGCTTGAATGGGGGTTGGGGTTTTGTAGCCTTTCTCCTCAATAGCCTTGAGAATTTTATCGGAAAGGTTAAGAGAATCAAAATGTATTGTTGTATCCATAGAGGGTATTTTATCCGCCAGAGCGTTTTACTTTATAATTAAGAGCGATCAATTCAGTTTCGAGCGTACTTCGATGATCACCTTGAATTTCAATGATGCCATTTTTAACACTTCCACCACAACCGCATTTTTGCTTGAGTGTTTTTGATAGCTGTTTAAGTTCTTTAGTAGCAAGGGGGAGTCCGGTGATAAGTGTTACGCCTTTGCCCTTACGCCCCTTTGTCTGTCGCATTAAACGAACAATTCCATCCTGGGGAGGAGTTGACTGCTGTTTTTTGTTTTCCTTTTGTCGAATTCGCCCGGATTCGGTTGAATAGACAAGTTTCGATTTTTTCATCTTTGGCTAAATTGTTGAACAGCTTTTATCGCATCTGCTGCAGAACTTGTGATTCCACCAGTATAGCCTGAACCTTCGCCAATGGGGTAGAGATTTTTAATGTTTATTGATTCAAAGTCCTCAGTTCTGCTAATACGTACTGGTGAGGAGGTTCTGGTTTCAGCACCAAGAAGAAGAGCATGCTCTGAGACAAATAAGGGAACTTCTGTTCTCCATTTTTGAAAGGCAACATGTAGCTCCCGGGTGATAAATTCTGGGAATATATCATGCATATCAGCCTGTGTAATGGACATCTGGTAAGACGTTTGATGTAGACAATTGCAGGATTGTTCTCCTAAAAAGTGCATCAAACTCTGGGCAGGTGCCTTCCAGTTACTTCCACCTGCCAAAAATGCTTTATGCTCAACATTCTGTTGAAAGCGTATTCCGGCAAGCGAGTCATCAGAATTATAATCAGCGGTGTGACAACTGACAACCAAGGCACCGTTGGAATAGGGGAGTGCACGATCAGAATAACTCATACCATTGAGTACAAGCATATCTTGCTCTGAAGAAGCGTTAACAATTTCACCGCCAGGACACATGCAGAAGGTGTATACTCCACGCCTGATTTTTTTATTCGTATGATTGATGGAGTAGGTTGCAGCACCAAGACCTGGAAAACCAAGATATTTATTTCCATAACGCATCCGATCAATTATCTCAACGGGATGTTCAATTCGAACGCCAACAGAAATTTTACGTTGTTCAAGAGCGATACCTTTTTGATTGAGCATGCTAAGGGTATCTCGGGCTGAGTGACCAAGGGCTATAAAAACAGTGGAAGAGAGAGCCTCTTTTTGGCCGTTGATAATAATCCCGGAAGCGATATCATTTGTAATAAGGATATCGGTCATTTTTGCTTCGTAATGAATCTCACCACCGTGTTCAAGAATATAGTGTCGGATATTTCGAACAATTTCACATAAAACATCCGTTCCCAGATGTGGTTTACTGATATATTCAATCCCTTTTGGTGCTCCGAATTGAACAAAAGTTTTCAGTACCTGGTTGACTACGCTACTATTTTTGTTACGACGTGAAAAAAGTTTACCATCGGAATAAGAGCCTGCTCCGCCTTCACCAAACTGAATATTTGACTCAGGGTTGAGCTGTCCTTCTTTGATAAATTTATCAACATCTGCACTCCGTTCTTCTATTTTTTTCCCACGTTCAAAAATAATGGGCTGGAATCCATTTTTGATAAGTTCAAGAGCGGCAAACATTCCGGCAGGACCAAATCCAACAATTAATGGTTGCTCCTGGCGTGAGCGTGTTCTGGAGTGCCTGGCAGGTGAAGTGGGTTCAATATAGGGCTGAAACTTTGAGGAGTCTATGCTGCTGATATCAACGTCTATAGCCAAAGATATCTTGTAGTTAAATTGGCTCTGATCTCGAATATCAAGAGATTTACTCAGGATTTTGATAATGGATATATCGTGAGGATCAACCCGCATCTTTTTTGAGGCAAGTAGTAAATATGTACTTGCCGTATCATCTTCAATGGGGACGATGAGGTTGTTGAGTATGATTTTCAAGATATAAAGTTCAACTAGACTGTAAATTTGATGTAGGAGCTCGCCCCTGCGAGCGATTGTACACTTTGTTTGGGTGATTGTAGATGGTCACTCAATCAGTAAAATCGTCCGCAGGGGCGGGACTCCTACAATTCTATTTTGAATTACCTGAGCTTCAGTGGTAATCAGATTCATTTTTTTTAAACAAGAAAAAGCCCCAATCAGAAGATATCTGATTGGGGCTTTT
>JAOZLI010000286.1 GCA_029934915.1 Desulfocapsa sp.
GCGCTTTTTCTTCACTTCTCTTTCGCTCGCTGATATCACGTACAATCCAGATGGCGTGCCACTTCCCTTTAATGGTTGTTGAAGAAAGTGACAGTTCCACAAAGACATTCTCGCCACTCTTATTACTTGCCATCAATTCTACCGTTCTTGCAAAACCCTCATCAGCCCCTACCTGATCAAGCGAGTCTACCCCCAAATCATCCCCTTCACGTTTGGGGTCGAGTAAGGCATGCACAGGAAAGCCCTTTGCCTCATCGGCTCTAAAACCAAAAATAGTGGTCGCGGCTTCATTCCAATAGGTGATATTTCCCTCATTATCCATAAGAATAATACCATCAAGTGCTGATCCGGTAAGGCTTCTAAACTTATCTTCCGACTCTCTTAAGGAAATCTCTGCATCGTTTCGGGCGTCACAGATTTCACTGTAACGCTTTGAAAGAGCAGTAAGATCCACTGCCAGGTTTTTAATTTCCTCTGGTCCACTCCAGTCGAATTTTACCTGACGTTCATTATTAATGATATTACCAAGCCCTGTAAGCAGATCCTTCTGAATAAATTCAAGTCGTGCCGAGATCCAGTTTGCTGAAATGGAAATAAGTGCTGACATAATGACAATAATACCAAGAACATTAATACTGAGATTCATCTTCCACTTTTTCATGGCTGATTCATCAACCAGGGTACCAACCCACATAACTGCCTGCTGTTCCCGGTTAAACACCAGAGGCATCCATGCTATTTTTTCATCCTCATCGCCAATCAGAATCAGCGGGTCGCTTGTCTTTGTCACCTGCAGCTCAGGGAACTCCTCAAAGGCATTACTATCTACTTCACTTCCAGGTATCGCCCCTTTGTGCCCCCCACGCAGATAGCTGCCATCATCGGTGACCCAGTAGGAATCCATAAAATTATTTAGAAATTCCGACATATCAATACGCAATAACATCACGCCGATGGTCTTAGATTGAGCATCTACCACTGGAGTTGACATAATTAGTTCGTAATTATCATCTTGAGTCCGACGAAAAGGATCAGAAGTATGATCAACCAACCGTACAAGAATTTTATTTTCAGGAACAGTCATCGATTGCTCAAAAAAGTCATGCCCCTTGTGATTCTCTGACGAATTGGAAGGAAGAAATCCACCATCTTTACGGTGCACCGATAAAAGTTCATCACCGTCATCACTAAAAAGCATAAAACCTTTTACCTGTACATCATGTACAAACCATCTTTTCATAACATGAGAGAGTGTGACCACGGCATCCGGAGTGCTAATGGAGGCGATGGCAGATGGCAAGGTTGCAGAACGAATAAGACTTTTGGTAACACAAAGGGTTCTGGCATTCAGCTGAGCAACTCCAACATGCGAACGTGCCTGTGTTTCGAGTTCATTTGCATACTCTAACCTTTCCATAGTTTTGGGCAGGTTTAAAGCCACAAGGATTAGTACAGGAAAAAGACCAAGGATAATTACAATAATAAAGATAAAACTACGAATCTTCATACAGAACCATTACAAGTTATGGTGAAAGTTAGGTATTGTTTTATGTTGCGTTTAACAAGATACCACATAAAACATACTACCCGATATAACAAACATCGCAAGCAACAGGTTTATGTATTGATTTTCAGGTCATTCCGATTACAATGTGCTTGCGAAAAAACAGACATTATTTAACAAACAACTTCCATATAAGGTAATTTAAATGAGCGTTGATGATAAAAAAGTCATTTATTCCATGATCAAGGTCAGCAAAACATATGCTGACAAACCCGTCCTTAAGGATATTTCCCTTTCCTACTTTTACGGTGCCAAAATTGGTGTTCTTGGCCTGAACGGTTCCGGTAAAAGTAGCCTGCTTCGTATTCTTGCCGGGCTTGACACCGATTTTAACGGCGAAACAACTATTTCTCCCGGACTCACCGTGGACTACCTTCCTCAGGAGCCAGAACTTGATCCTGCAAAAACCATTAAGGAAATCGTGGAAGAAGGTGTGCAGGATACAGTAGACCTGCTAAAAGAATTTAACGAGATTAACGAAAAATTTGCAGAACCCATGGATGACGACGCCATGCAGGCTCTTATCGAACGCCAGGGTGAAGTACAGGAAAAACTCGACACTCTGGACGCCTGGGATCTTGATTCTAAACTTGAAATGGCCATGGATGCTCTGCGTTGTCCATCATCCGATTCAAAATGCGAACACCTTTCCGGCGGTGAAAAACGACGTGTTGCACTATGTCGAATCCTGCTTAAGCGGCCTGACATCCTGCTACTCGATGAGCCAACCAACCATCTTGATGCCGAATCTGTCGGCTGGCTGGAGCAACATCTGCAACAGTATGAAGGAACTGTTATTGCTGTTACTCATGATCGTTATTTCCTGGATAATGTTGCCGGCTGGATTCTCGAACTTGATCGTGGTCGTGGCATTCCATGGAAGGGAAATTACTCTTCCTGGCTGGATCAAAAAGCAAAACGGTTGGCCAACGAAGAGAAAAAAGAGTCCGGCCGACAGAAAACCTTACAACGTGAACTTGAATGGATTAAAATGTCGCCCAAGGGCAGACGTTCAAAATCCAAAGCCCGTATCAACTCATACAATGAACTCATGGGCCAGGAAACGGATAAACTTGCCAACGAATTACAGATTTTTATCCCACCTGGACCACGCCTTGGAAAAGTTGTCATTGAAGCCGATCATATCAAAAAAGCTTTTGGCGATCGATTACTGGTGGAAGATATGACTTTCAATCTTCCTGCTGGTGGCATAGTCGGAATCATCGGAGCAAACGGTGCTGGTAAATCAACACTCTTTAAAATGATAACTGGTGAGGACACCCCCGACGAAGGGAACCTGCGACTGGGAGATACCGTAAAACTTGGCTACGTTGACCAGAACCGCGACAGCCTCAATCCCGATGAAACGATCTGGGAAGCCATTTCCGACAAGCAGGAAACTATCTGGCTCGGAACAAAAGAGATCAACTCCAGGGCATATGTTGGTAAATTCAACTTTGGTGGTTCTGATCAACAGAAAAAAGTTGGGCTCCTCTCCGGTGGCCAGCGCAATCGTGTCCATCTTGCCAAAATGCTGAAAGGAGGTGCTAACGTACTCCTTCTCGATGAGCCCACCAATGACCTGGACGTCAATACCCTGCGGGCTCTGGAAGAAGCCCTTGATAATTTTGGCGGCTGCGCCGTTGTTATCAGCCATGACAGGTGGTTCCTGGATCGTATCGCCACCCACATCCTTGCCTTTGAAGGAGATTCCAAAGTAGTCTGGTTTGAAGGGAATTACTCCGATTATGACAAAGACAGAAAAAAACGATTGGGCCCTAAGGCTGACCAACCTCATCGGATTAAGTATCGGCAGTTGAC
>JAOZLI010000287.1 GCA_029934915.1 Desulfocapsa sp.
TGTCTAAAGTGTCATCCATGTGTAAAGTAATGGCCACTGATATGGCCATGAAAGTCAGTGTTGACGCAGTGCAGGTCATGGGTGGTTACGGATATATGCGGGAGTACCCTGTGGAAAAAATGATGCGTGATGCGAAGATTCTCCAGATTTATGAAGGAACGAATCAGGTACAGCGTAATGTTATCGGGCAGGAACTCAATAAAGAATATTCACGGAAATAAGCAGTAATGAAAATTATCGTTTGTGTTAAACAGGTACCTGATGCCAAAGATGTACGCCTTGACCCGGAGACTAATACTCTGGCTCGTGAAGGTGTACAATCTATAATGAATCCCTATGATCAGCATGCTCTCGAAGAGGCGGTTCGTTTAAAAGAACAGCTTGGTGGTGAAGTCACCGTGCTGAGCATGGGCCCACCCCAGGCAGAAGATGTTCTCAGGCAGGCAATATCCTGCGGAGCTGATCATGGTGTGCTTATTTCTGATCGTGCCTTTGCCGGTGCTGATACCTGGGCAACCTCGTACACGTTAGCAAAAGCAGTGGAGAAAATCGGCGAGTTTGATTTAATTCTCTGTGGAAAACAGGCCATTGATGGTGATACGGCGCAGGTTGGGCCAGGGCTTGCCATTCAGCTTCAGATTCCTTTTGTCACCTGTATTCAGCGCGTTCGTGAAGCAGACGAAAAAGAGCTTGTTATGGAACGGATGATGGATGATGGCTACGATGTCGTGGCTGTAAAGTATCCTGCCCTGCTTACCGTGGTAAAAGATCTGAATGAACCTCGTGTCCCATCGCTCAAGGGGAAAATGAGATCTAAAAAGGCAAAGATTGCGGTGTTCTCTGCTGAAGATGTAGGCGCAGATGCGTCCTGTATAGGGCTTGCCGGTTCGCCGACACAGGTGGTGGATGTTTTTCCACCTCCTCCACGGGGAGAACGTGCAATGCTCACAGGAACTATAGATGAACAGGTAGCACAGCTGGTGGAAAAACTTGCTGTCTATCTCTAAGGATACTGAGGAATAATATATGCTGATTGTAGATAATGACCTCTGTGTCGGATGTGGACTCTGCGAAGATAATTGTGCTTTTGCAGCCATTGAAGTAGTTGATGGCCTTGCGGTCGTGGGAGATACTTGTACCCTGTGCGGTGCTTGTGTCGAACATTGCGAAGTTGAAGCCCTAGTGCTTGAAGGGGCTGAGAAAAATGTACAGATGGATCTGGCCAGCTGGAGTGGTGTCTGGGTATACTGTGAATTTCGCGCAGGTGTTCTTGCTTCTGTGTCCCTTGAGCTTCTTGGTATTGGACGAAAACTTGCCGATGCAAGAGGTGTAGAACTCTCCGCTGTTTTGATTGGTTCGCACACTGAAGAAACTGCCGAAAAACTGATTGCTCATGGTGCTGATCGTGTCTATCGTGCCGATGATCCGGCTCTGTCATTTTTTACCGATGAAGCCTATGGTGCAGTCATGACAAAATTAATCAGGGAACATAAACCTGAGATTGTGCTTGCAGGAGCCACAGCCATTGGTCGTTCTTTTATTCCAGGTGTTGCCAATAGTCTTGGTGCCGGTTTGACTGCCGATTGTACGCAACTGGATATCAGGGACGATGATGGTGCTTTGTTGCAGACACGGCCCGCCTTTGGTGGAAATATTATGGCCACTATTGTGTGTCCACACTCAAGGCCTCAAATGTCCACCGTTCGCCCGAACGTGATGAAAGCGCTTGAAGCTGATGCAACTCGTACTGGAAAAATTATTGATGTCAGCCTTGACCCAGCAATGCTTGAAACAAAGGTTCGTGTTCTCGAATCGGTTATTTCAGAACATGACGATGTAAATATTCAGGAATCTGATAAACTTGTTGGTGGTGGCAGAGGCCTTGACAGTGAAAAGGGATTCGAGCTGATACGGGAGCTTGCAAAAAGCATAGACGGGTCGGTGGCTGCGAGTCGTGCGGTGGTTGATTCAGGATGGATAGGATATCCGCACCAGGTTGGTCAGACCGGGAAAACCGTTGCACCAAAACTCTATATCGCCTGTGGTATCTCGGGAGCTATTCAGCATGTGGCTGGAATGCAGTCTTCCGAGACCATTGTTGCCATTAATCGTGATGCCGAAGCCCCTATTTTTAATGTGGCGGATTTTGGTATAGTGGGAGATCTTTTTGAAGTGATTCCAAAACTTATCAGTACAATCGAAGGACGGCGCAAATCATGAGTTTGGCAGGAAAGAATGCTCTGGTAACTGGTGGTAGCAGAGGCATTGGACGAGCAATCTGTCTTCGTCTAGCTTCTATGGGAGCTCATGTTTATGTAAATTATGTGAGTAACTCTACTGCTGCTGAAGAAACGCTGCAAATGATTCTGGATGCTGGTGGTAAGGCTGATATCATCGGCTTTGATGTCAGTAATGCAGCATCTTGCCAGGATAGCATTAAACAGATGATCAAAGATGCTGGTTCTTTAGATATACTCGTAAATAATGCCGGGATTACCCGGGATGGCTTGATGGCCCGAATGAAGGAAGATGCTTGGGATGCAGTACTTGATACAAACCTTAAGGGTTCTTTTCTCTGTTCAAAAGCTGCGGCCAGAGCCATGATGAAAAAGAGATGGGGCCGCATTGTAAATATCAGCTCCGTTGTAGGGTTTAGCGGTAATGCAGGTCAGGTGAATTATGCTGCGGCCAAGGCAGGGATGCAGGGGCTTACCAAGTCTATGGCACGGGAGTTTGCCACCAGGAATATCACAGTTAATAGCGTGGCACCCGGTTTTATAGAAACAGATATGACCAATGATCTTTCAGAAGAGATTCAGGAAAAATTGAAGCAGGAAATTCCGCTGGCATGTCTAGGCAGTGCTGAAGATGTGGCAGGGGCAGTTGCTTATCTGGTAAGTGATGATGCAAAGTATGTCACCGGGCAGACCCTGCATGTAAATGGCGGCATGTATATGTAATGGTGCTCAGGTTGTTTAGGCTGTAGGCTAAAGGCTGTTAGTAAAAGACCTGGTTCCAGCTCATATTCATAACATGCAGTAAGCACAAACGTCAGGTAAACGCAATAAACTGTTTTACCTAATAGCCTACAGCCTAAACGGCTAATAGGCTGAACAGTTATATTTCCAGCATTACTGGACATTATTTTAGACAGTAGTTATATTAGATCCTTCGGGAAAACCGAATCATATTAAAAGAATAAAAAATACAGGAGTTTAAAATGGCAATTGAACAGCAGATGGTAGATATTATTGTTGAGCAGTTGAGTGTTGATAAAGATAAAGTTGTTTCAGGTGCATCTTTTGTGGATGATCTTGGTGCAGATTCCTTGGATCTTGTTGAGCTTATTATGGCCATGGAAGAGGAATTTGATGTGGAAATTCC
>JAOZLI010000288.1 GCA_029934915.1 Desulfocapsa sp.
CTCTCTTCCATCAGTGCTGCAGATTTTACTGACTGCCACGACTCAAAAAGTGGCGATTCATCCTGGGCGCGCCCCAGAGGATCGATAAAGACCGAAAACCCGGTATTCGCTGAACGGACTACAGAGCGCCTTGTTTCAACAGCTCGTATCCTTGTCATGGCCAGGGTCTGATGCGGGGCACTCGTTCGTCCATACCAGGCATCATTGGTGATATTCACTAAGATATTTGCTCCGGCATCCACCCATTTCCTGGAAATATCCGGAAAAATGGATTCGAAGCAGATTAATACTCCAATCCGCGCATTCTGACAAACCGGCGGGTTTTCAATGGTACCGGGAATAAAATTCCCCACGCTCTCGACAAGCGGCGCAATAAAAGGCAAAAAGCGTTTGAAAGGAACGTATTCACCAAAGGGAACCAGGTGACTTTTAGCAGTACGATTAATTATTTCCCCATTTGCATCAAAAAGCAGGCTTGCATTATAGAGTCTGATCGTATCAGCAGTTGTCCCTTGCAGATCATACCAGGGGGCCCCGGCCAAAAGCATCACCTCTTCCTCCTGTAAAAAACGGGATATGGGTACTAAAAGCGGATGTCTCAATGGATAAAAGGGAAGAGCAGTTTCCGGCCACAGGAGGAGATCGGGACGAACAACGCCCTGCACCAAAGTAGAACTCTGCGCCAGATATTTTGCCACCGTTACACCCTGCCCCGCCGGATCCCATTTCTGCCCCTGATCAATGTTGCCCTGAACAACTCCTACTTTTAAAACAGCCGCATCCGTCAATTGGGCATCAAGAGACTGCCATCGCCATGCGGAATAGGAAAGAGTGCAGATTATAAGCACACAAACAGGAATCACCATAGCTTTTCGGATCTGTTTCGTCCCCCTTGCAAGCAGACAAAAAGCAAACAAGGTATTGAGCAGAATAATAAGATACGTCAGCCCGTAATGTCCAAAAACATCGGAAACCTGCATCAACAGTGGAGCTGTGGCAAATCCATATCCAAGATCCATCCAGGGAAAACCGGAGAAGACAAAGGAACGCAGATAATCCGTGGCGACCCAAACACTTGGAAGCAACCACAAGCAGACGGAAGGAGTAAAACACTGTAGCAAACATCGTGCAATAGACGCAAAGGCAACCAGGTAGCCCGCCACATACAGGCAAAGCAAAAACAATGTAGGAATAGACAAATAGAGTGGAAGCCCGCCATAATGCCCCACCACAAAAACAAGCCAGTAGAGCTGAACAAGAAAATGCACTGTGCCAAAGAATAATGAAAAGAGAAAAACCTGACGACGCGTTCCCCTGCAGATACTCACCAGAAACGGAACACAGGCCACCGGTAAAAGAGGCCAGAATTCACCACCACCAGGGAATGCCAGCCAAAGCAGGACTACGCTGACACAGGCAGCAGCAATTCCATGGCGAGTGCTTATTGCGGGGGCGTTAATTAGCTTCATATTGTTCTTTTTTCCAATTTTCCTTTTCTATTTGTCATGCCCTGACTATAGTAGCCAAAATTCGATATTGTCGCCAGAGTAGTCTGGTCAGGGTTCATTCAAAAATAAATTAATAAATATGAGATCAGAATCTTAATTTATTTTGAAGGGAGCCCTTCGATAGCATATAGCATAATTTCAGAGTGTTGACAGATATAAAGAGGTACCAATTGGAAGGAAAGGTTCTAATCGCAAACAGGGGCGAAATCGCCATCCGTATTATGGAGGCTTGTCAGGATCTTGATCTTGAATATGTGGTGGTATACACCGAAGCCGACACAGATTCGGAACACGTACAGCGAAATATCACCGAAGGTCCCGATCAAAACGCATGGCGCATCACCAGTTACACTGAACCAAACGATCTTTTTGCCGTCGCCACCCATACCAGATGCACTGCAATTCATCCAGGTTATGGATTTTTCTCAGAGGATTTTCGTTTTGCCAGACGTGCTGCTACCCGGGATCATTCACTTATATTTATTGGCCCCAGCTGGGAGGTCATCAAGAATCTTGGCGACAAAATCAACACCAAACGGGTGGCCAACCAGCTGAACATCCCCACGATTCCAGGGACAGATGCCCCCATTTACAATGAGATGGAAGCCGAAGAAATTGCTCTTCATCTCCTGGAAAGTCAGAAACTGCAACAGATCGAGAATCCCTCTATCCTGGTCAAAGCTGCCGCTGGCGGCGGTGGTATGGGGATTGAAGAAGTTACTGAAATTGAGCAGTTTCGTCGTATTTACAGACAGGTACAGAGCTACGCGAAACGGCAGTTTGGTGATGGTGGCGTACTGATCGAACAATGTCTCACCGACTACAATCATCTGGAAGTACAACTCCTCTGTTCCCACCACGGAGAACGCATCCACTTTGGTTCCAGAAACTGCACCATTCAGTCAACGGGCCGGCAAAAACGGGTGGAAGCTGCACCCGGATTCCATTCTTCCTGTTTTGATTACGACTTTGACGAGCAGAAAGTTCTCGATCAGATTGTAGATTATTCGCTCAAACTCGCCGCCCACGTTCGCTACGATAACGTTGGAACCTGGGAATGGATTGTATCCCGTTCGGGTCAGCCTTATCTGCTTGAGGTCAACACCAGGATTCAGGTAGAAAATGATGTATCCGCAAGAATCAGTTATCTCGACGGCAAACATCCTAATCTTATCCGTGAGCAGATCCGACTGGCTCTGGGTGAAAAGATTGGCTACAAGCAGAATCAGGTGGAACTCAAAGGCGCATCTATTGAGTTACGAATAGTTGCAGAAGATACCAACCGTGGTTTTGCTCCATGGATTGGGACCATTACTGATTTCAAATTCCCCGACTATGAGTGGTCGGTTGTTTACACCCATGTCCCTTCTGATCGCCCTTACATGATCCCAAGCGAATATGATCCAAACCTTGCACTGGCACTTGTCTGGGGAAGAAATATCGAAGAAGCCAAACAGCGTGCTGCAAAGTTTATCAAGAAAGTCCGCATCAAGGGAAAAGATTCTCAGGGCAACAAGATCATTACCAATCTTGACTATTTAAAAAATAATCTGAACCGACTGCTTACCTTTTAGCGTTAGGCGAACAGCGGAACTATACCTATGATTGAATTACTCAAAATGCTCCAGAAGATTGAGGAGCGCATTAACTATCTTATACAGATCAAAGATTTCACCAATTGGGGGAATCTATTCGAATTCAAAGAGAGCGCCACAGAACTCAAGCAAAATCCCTACGATTACACAGAAGAACAATTCCATAAAAAAATCAGAACGCTGGATGAATCCATCAGCTTTCTTGAGGAGCGTGCAGAAGAACAGCTCACCCCCATGGAACGGGTTCGTATTGTGCGTACTGTTGAACGTTTCAGCCTGA
>JAOZLI010000289.1 GCA_029934915.1 Desulfocapsa sp.
TTCCGAATGTTCGCTTCATTCCCCTCATCCTATAGACTCCTTCCCAAAATTTTTCCTGCCATGGCATTGGCAAAACCTTCGATTCCGGCTTCAAGGTCTTTCTTTGCAGCCGCAACCTGGGATTTTACATCCGCCAGTTGTTTATCTTTATCAGCATCCGCTTCGGCTTTAATAGCAGCGAGTTTTTCCTCACCTGCAGCCTTGGCTCCTGCGCGGGCATTATCAATTGCAGATTTGGCCTGGAGAGATGCCTTATGCATCTTCTTGTCAACTTCTTCCTGGCGTCTGCTGGCATTGTCTTCGTACTTGACTACATCATCACGCATGCCTTGCAGCTTTTCTTTCCTTTCCTTCAATATCTTCAAGATCGGCTTATAGATGATTCCGTTAAGGAGAAACATCAGAATAAAAGCGTTTCCGATCTGAAGAAACAGGGTAATGTCCATTGATACCATTTTTTCTGCTCCTGATTAGCTAAGATAATTCCAAAAAACCGCCCAAAATGAATGGTGATTCACAACTCGAAAAACGGTTGTACTTCATATACCAGACCATGTCAACTTTTTTATGAAATAGGTATCAGCTACAGTGTGGTTATAGGTAAGTGTTTTTATGTATAATCTTTTCGTTATTTCGATGAATTACAATTCAGTTTTGATTCTCAAACTCCATTAAAAACAATATAAAAGAGTTTTAACATTTCTTTCAATGGAATGTATTACACGACTATTTTAGCAATTGTTGTACGTGATCTGCAACTGACGCAATTGCCCCGTTTAGCTTGTCAGGCATTGTGCCTCCTGCCTGTGCCATATCAGGTCGTCCTCCGCCTTTACCACCAACCATTGCTGCAACCTTATTTACCAATGCGCCCGCTTTGATTTTACCGGTCAGGTCCTTTGATACCAAGGCAAGCAGCGCTGCTTTACCATTGATCTCACCACCTAGCACGGCCACACCACTGCCCATATCGTCACGCAGCTTGTCCCCTACTTCACGGAGGGTCTTAGGAGAATCCAGTGGGATAACAGCAGCCACCACTTTTATTCCATTTATCTCCTGTGCATCACTGAGTAAATCACCGAGATCGGAGGAGGCTAGTTGTGTGGAAAGTTCAGCCACTTGTTTTTCCAGTTGCCTGTTGTTTGCGGCCATGCCTTCCAGTTTACCCAACAGCTCACCCGGCGCAGTATTAAGGCTTTCACAGAGACTCTGTTCACGTCTGGCCTGATCCTGTATCAATTGCACCGCCGCTCGCCCGGTGCGAGCTTCTATACGTCTAACACCTGCTGCAATGCCACCCTCGCTGACTATCTTGAAAAACCCGATACTTCCCGTTGCCGGTACATGCGTACCACCGCATAATTCCTTTGAATAGGTATCGAGGCTCACAACCCGTACAGATGCACCATATTTTTCGCCAAAAAGCGCCGTGGCGCCCTGTTCTATGGCCTGATCCCGGTCGAGAAGTGCTGTCTCTGTTTGGATATTTGCACGGATTTTCTCATTTACCCTTCTTTCAATCTGCTCTTTCTCATCTGGCGTGAGTTGTGAAAAATGGGTAAAGTCAAAACGCAAACGATTTGCTGTTACCAGAGATCCAGCCTGTTTAATATGATCACCAAGAAGTTCTTTGAGTGCGGCCTGCAGAAGATGGGTTGCTGTATGGTTTGCTGCACTATCAGCGCGCTCAGTAGTTTCCACCTGCAGCCCAACATTACTACCCTTTTTCAAGCTTCCTGCTATAACTGTTACTGCATGAAGGGTCATGCCATCTCCTTCAGTGGTAGTCGCAGTTACCTCCGCGTGACCTCCCTTCCAACGAACTTCTCCTGTATCACCCGCCTGTCCGCCAGATTCCGCATAAAAGGGTGTTGTGGCAACAAAGAGCTGTCCACTGTTACCCGTAGCAATCTCATCGCAGACATTACCATCCTGATCAAGCAGACCATAGATTTCTGACTCTGCCTGCAGGTGATCGTAGCCGATAAATTCACTCTTTTTTCCACTTCCTAGAAGTTCCTGCACGCCCTTACCAAGGATTCTGACATTATCACCCTTTTGCGAAGCCCTTGACTGGCTTCGTTGTTTTTCCATGGCTGCGGCAAAACCGGCACCGTCAAATTCAACGCCGCGCTCCAGAGAAATATCCCTGACAATATCCACAGGAAAACCAAATGTGTCATAAAGTTTAAAAATGAAATCACCCTGAATGGTCTTCTCATTCTCCCTCTGCAGACGTGCTACTTCTTCATCAAGAAGCGTTAATCCATGTTCCAGGGTTTCACTAAAACGTATTTCTTCGTTGACCACCACCTTGCTCAGTAATTCAGCATTGCCCTCCAGGTGTGAATGCGCATCTTTCATGGAGTTTGTCACTTCTTTGGTCACCGCATCCATAAAGGGTTTGGTCAGGCCAAGGCTGCGGCCGTAGCGGATAGCACGACGCATAACCCTCCGCAGGACGTATCCACGACCTTCATTGGATGGCAACACCCCATCGGCCACCAGAAAGGTTGTTGCTCGTGCATGGTCTGCAATAACACGCATGGCTACAGTGTCAGCCTCGTCATCCAGATATTTTTTACCGGAAAGTTCTTCCATCTTTGCAATCAATGGCTGGAAAAGATCAGAATCGTAGTTATTAAATTTCCCTTGCAGGACAGCAGCCACACGTTCAAGCCCCATTCCGGTGTCAATACTTGGTTTAGGCAGGGGGGTCATGGTTCCATCTTCTGAGCGGTTAAACTGCATAAAGACAAGATTCCAGAGTTCAAGAAAACGGTCGCAATCACACCCAACTGCACAATCAGGGCGATCACAACCCGCTTCACGTCCCTGATCAATATGAATCTCTGAGCAGGGTCCACAGGGACCTGTATCACCCATGGCCCAGAAGTTATCTTTTTCACCAAGACGGACGATACGACCCTTGGGAAGATCTTCTATTTTTTCCCAGAGTTCAAAGGCTTCGTCGTCATCGTCAAAGACAGAAACCCACATTTGCTCAGCGGGAAGACCCAGTTCTTTAATCAGAAATTCCCAGGCAAATTTAATGGCATCATCTTTAAAATAGTCACCAAAGGAAAAGTTCCCCAGCATTTCAAAGAAGGTATGATGTCTTGCGGTATAGCCAACATTTTCTAGATCGTTATGCTTTCCTCCCGCACGTACACAACGCTGGGAAGTAGTGGCACGATTGTAGTCCCGTTTTTCCTCTCCCATAAACACCGTTTTAAACTGCACCATTCCGGCATTGACAAAGAGCAGGGTTGGATCATCCTGTGGTACCATGGATGAACTTTCCACCATGGTATGACCATGTTTCTCAAAATATTCTAAAAACCGCTGACGTATTTCTTTTCCTTTCATAAC
>JAOZLI010000290.1 GCA_029934915.1 Desulfocapsa sp.
GCCGGAATCGAACCGGCACGGGATATTATCCCGAGGGATTTTAAGTCCCTTTTTTATACATTTTCGTAACCTTCCTTAGCTTTCCTGTAAGTTCCCTGAAATATTAAAAAATCATTGACAATCAAGTACTTATATTCTATATGTGGCTTGTCAGGTTTCCCGGTTGTGCCTATTGCTTCCCTGTCTTTACTGAAAAATCTTGGCACCCATCTTGGCACCCAATGGCAATGTATATAGGTACATATCGCAAATCTTGGCACCCAATGGGGTTTTTGGAAGGAGAGATAAGAAATGGCTTCAAGAGATGGACTGAAACCGGCCGGTCAGCCTGGAGTTTTCTATAAAGAGCACGAAACCCGCAAGCATGGTGTCAGGTTTGACCGTCAGTGGGTGATTCGTCAAACCCTTGGAGGGAAAACTCGTTTATCCGTTCTTGGTTGGATTGGTGAAGGCGTATTGCTTGGTGATGCTATAAATAAAGTAGCTGAGTACAAAGCTAATCATAAATGGAATAAGCTCAACTCAGATAAGCCACCTAAGCCTGTTTGCAAAGCCGATGAAGATGAAGCGAAAAGGTTAGCAGCAGAAGAGGTTCTCAGGCAAAAAGCTTTAAAGAAAGAACTAAACCTTACTTTCAGTGAGTATTTTGAGGAACACTATTTGCCATATCATGAAGGCGAAATGAAAAAGTCGCTATTACGTGAGCGGGGCATATACACAAACCATCTTAAACCGGTAATCGGTCATTTTACTTTTGCTGAGATTACGCATTTTCATCTTGAAAAGATAAAGTCTGAAGCAATAAAAAATGGTCTCTCTAAACGGAGTGCAAATTATCATCTTGATCTGGTTAGGCAGGTATGGAATCGGGCAATTATTGATGAGAAGACGGATAAGACACCCCCTAATCGTAAGGTGAAGAAATATAAACTAAACAACAAGAGGGAGCGGTTCCTAACGCAAGCTGAAGAGGATCTGCTGTTACCTGCACTTATGGCCGCCAGTCTGCGTGAACATGATATGGTTCTGTTATCATTGGATACCGGAGCTCGGTGGAGTGAAGTCGCGGGGTTGCGTTGGGAAAATGTTCAACTTGATGACGAGATGCTGAGGTTTCCTGATACCAAGCCCGGCAATACCCGCCCCGGCTATATGACAAGCCGGGTAAAAGAGATGTTGTTTAGGCGCAAGCATTTAAGTGAAAGCATGTATGTCTTTCCGAGCCGTGATGGTGGTGTTTTGAAGTATCAGTCAAATACATTTGCCAGGGTTGTCGAAAGGCTGAAACTCAATGGCGGGGTGACGGATAAAAGGTTGCGACTTTCTTTCCATTCTTGTAGACATACGTTTGCCTCCCGTCTTGTCAGCGCGGGGGTTGACCTCTACGTTGTCAAGGAACTGATGGGGCATAGTAGCATAGCTGTTACAGAGCGTTATGCTCACCTGAAGCCAGAACGTAAACGTGCGGCGGTTGACGTTTTAGAGCTGCAAAAAACAACTGAATCTCCGGCTGATATTGTTTCAATCAATCATTGGAATCAGGGGGCGTGATGCTTAATCTCGATATTAATGAAAACCAGAAACTTGACCTCAAGTCTCTGGCCCTGTTTACAAAGCGTAATCCTGATTGGTCTGAATTGGCCAAGGATTGTGTAGCTTTTGCTAATGCACAGGGGGGTGTGATTCTGGTTGGGATCGAGGATGGTGAAAAAGCCCCTCCTTCAGGACAGCAGATTCCGGAAATGCTTGCCGAGAAGATTGTCAAAAGGGCTGGGGAGTTGACAGTTAATGTCAATATCGCTGTAGAACTTAAGATTGCCGATAATGGATCGGAATATCTTGAACTTAATATCCCACGTTCAAATTCTTCCGCTTCAACTACCGATGGGCGTTATTATATTCGTGTCGCCGATAGTTGCAAACCCCTGGTTGGCGATGATATTCAGCGTCTTTTGAACGAGCGTAGCTCACAGCCTTGGGAGACTCTGACAAACTTGCGTATACAGGCAGAATGTTTTGACTCGGCGAAGCTTAAGGCTCTTGTGGCTGCGTTGAAAAGTTCCGATCGCGTAAAATCATCGGTCAAGGAGAAGAGTGAAAAAGAGCTTCTGGAACATTACCTTTTGACGCTGGATGGTTATTTGACTAACCTGGGTGTCCTCTGTATTGGGCGCCAGGTTGATCGGGCTCGTTTGGGAACTGCTCCGGTTATCCAGTTCATAAAATATGATGAGCGTAACCGGAAGGTGAATAAACTTCTTTGGGACGATTACAGTTTATCTCCGGTCGAGATGGTCGAAGATGTCTGGCGAGCGGTGCCGGATTTTCGGGAACAGTATGAACTGCCGCATGGTCTTTTTCGGATTTCAATGCCAGTTTACGATGAGATGGTTGTTCGTGAGTTGCTGGTAAACGCAATTGTTCATCGCCCCTATACGCAACGGGGGGATATATTTTTGAATCTAACCTCCGATCATCTTGAGGTGGTTAACCCCGGCCCTTTGCCTCTTGGTGTGACTCCGAAGAATATCCTGCACACAACTGTTCGTCGCAACGAACATCTGGCCCGTATTTTTCATGACCTAAAACTTATGGAGCGTGAGGGTAGCGGTTTCGACCTGATGTATGAAATTCTGCTCTCTCAGGCCCGACCACTGCCGGTGCTAATGGAGGGGAATGATCGGGTTTCGGTGACGATTCGTAAGGTTGTTCTGAAACCGGAGATCATTGATTTTATCATTCGGGCCGATCGTGCATTTCAGCTAACTCAAAGAGAACGGATCTCCCTGGGGCTTCTGGCGCAGCATGACAGTATGACCGCCAGAGATATGGTTGCTTCCCTGGAACTGGGTAGTGTCGAAAACCTTTCTCCTTGGATGGGGCGTCTTTTGTCGTTAAAGCTGGTAGCGAAAAAGGGGCGCACCCAGGCAGTGCGCTATTTTGTCGACCCCAAAGTTCTCAAAAGCATGGACTTTATTCAGGCAACTACCTTGAGCCGGGTAGAAACTCCACGATTAAAGGCCCTTTTACTTGAGGATTTGCAGCGTTACCCCGGCACTGCAATCAGTGATATGCATTCGCGCACTGCACCGGAAGTTGATCGTCGCCGGGTCAAAAAGGTGCTCGATACACTTGTTGCCGAGGGAAAGGTTGTGCATAGCGGGGAAAAACGCTGGCGGCGTTACTTCTTGAATTGATAATTCTATTACCCGAAAAAATGTCATATCTCTATCGTTTGGGTGATAGGGTTGGTTGATAGGTTCTCTATGTGCTCTGAATTATAACGTTTTCCTAAAAAACAATATGTGCGAGTTCTGTCGTTATAGTGATAGAAAGTGATGGCAGGGAAATTTAGACAACAATTTAAGCG
>JAOZLI010000062.1 GCA_029934915.1 Desulfocapsa sp.
TCGAGATAAATATCTCTAAATTTATAAGATCAGAACAGAATTATTTTTAGCAGGATTTTTGGAAAAAATGAAATGGCCAATGGGTATGCACCTTTTTCGAAATTGCCCGAAAGGAGCCCTTACTACTATGTTGCCGGTTTACACAATACACGTTAAGTCTCTATATTTCTGGAGCGTACCACTTTTGTTGTGTTTATATCAATTGGCTCAATTATGCCTTGTTTGTTGACGATTCTTTTGAGGCGTAATGTTTCTTATATTTGACAATGAGTGGATTTTTGCTGTATACTGTTAAGTATGGTTAACAATAATTTCGATCCCCAACAGCTTTTGTCACAACTTGGTGAACGTCTCAAACAGGCACGACTAATCCGTAATGAAAGTCAGGAGTTGTTCGCTTCACGCCTTGGCATAACCAGACAATCGTATGCCAAGATGGAAAAAGGAGACCCAGCCACCTCCGTTGGGCATTGGGTAAATGCCAGTCAGATTCTTGGGAAATTGCAGTCGTGGCAGGAAGTGTTGCAAAACGATGAAAACTTATTCGATAAATTCGAGCTGATGACACTTGGACGACAGCGAGCAGGGAAACAGCGAAGATGATCAGGTTGACTGTTTGGCTTACCACTTTCGATGGTACCAGAGTCCAGGCTGGAGAAATTGTTGTGGCAGATCCTGATGTGCAGGGGAGATTGCGTGGACAGTTTCGTTATACCCCGGAGTTTGTTGGAGCTTCTTCTGCTTTTGCACTGGATCCTATTTCTTTACCACTTTCCTCGCAACTTTTTGAGGCGGATCGAGCTTCTTCCGGTGTTCATGGAGTCTTTGAAGATAGCTTGCCCGACGATTGGGGCAGAAAAATCATGGTTCGTCGTTATGGTCTGGAACGGAATGAACAGCGAGTTCCGCAGCTTCTACGGGCTCTTGGCCCGAGCGGCCTGGGTGCTCTTAGTTACGAAGATGGTGATCGGCTCTTTGAAAGAGATGAAATTCCTGATCAATGTTATCTGGAAGAACTTCAGAAACTGGCGCTGGAGTTTGAACGTGACGCGAACACAGTTGATCCTGAAATGACACTTCTTTTTCAGGCAGGAAGTTCTCCTGGCGGAGCACGTCCCAAGGTGCTTGTAAGTGACGGACAACATCAGTACATAGCAAAGTTTTCGTCCATTCGGGATTCTTTTGATGTGGTTGCTTTGGAGGCTGCGGCTATGGAACTTGCGGGACTTGCAGGTCTGGAAGTTGCGCAAACAAGATCTGTGCCTTGCGGAGGGAAGAGTGTCTTGTTGGTGACACGTTTTGATATACACAGAAACGGCGGTCGCAATCATTTGATTAGCATGCAGACCTTACTCAGAGCCGATGGTTATTATACTGCAGGCTATCGAGATATGGCACAGGTGCTTAAGCAAGTATCCTGCAGGCCAGTAGAAGATTTACAACAGCTTTTTAAACAGCTCGTTTTTAATGCCCTTTTGGGCAATACCGATGATCATTTGAAAAATTTCAGTATGATGAATGATGGTGATGGGTGGAGACTGACCCCTGCTTTTGATATTGTGCCCAATATCGGACAAAATCGGGAGCATGTTCTGCATATTAACGATTCCTTCCTTGCTCCTGATCGAAACACCCTTATTCGTGAAGCGGGTTCCTTCATGTTTAAGCGGCGGCAGGAAATTGAAAGTATAATTGATAGTGTAGTTCAGGTTGTACAACAGTGGAAAATGATCTTTAGGGAGCATGGCGTTCCCCAGCATGATGTTGAAATACTGGGAAGTGATATCGATCAACGGATAGAACGCATCAGACCCGTAATTATTCAATAATAAAAAGTTTTTTCTGTCACGCCTCTTGTTACAACGCGCCAAGTGTCTTGCTCAGGTGTCTCACCTCAGCCATACACTCGTCCACATCAAGTGAAATAAATTTTCGTCCCTGAAGAACGATGTCTCCGTTAATAATAACGGTATCTACGTCGGAACCACTCGCATTGTAGGTAAGAAAATCATTGTTGTAGCAGGGTTGCAGGTGGGGGCGATCCATTGCGAGAAGGATAAGGTCGGCTTTGTATCCCGGTGCAATCTTCCCAAGATCCGAAAATCCTAGAATATCACCATTATTTTCTGTAGCTGCAGCAAGAGCCTGGCTGGCTGGCAGGGCAGTGGCATTAAGGGTTCGTAGTTTTTGGCTTTTTGCCAAAAAATCCATTTCCTGAAACATATCCAGGCTATTATTGCTGGCACAGCCATCTGTCCCAAGTCCTGTTCTGATCCCTTGTTCTATCATTTCCGTAACTTCTGCAATGCCTGAAGAAAGTTTACAATGGGATTGCGGGCAAATAATCACTCCGGCACCGCTTTGCCGGATAATATTTCGGTCTTCTTGGTCCAGCCAGACACAGTGGATAAGAACAGTGTCTTTGTCCAATAAATCAAGAGCCGCCAGGTGCCTGACAGGGCTGCTCCCCTGTGGGTCCATAAGCATCTTTTGTTCATATTTACTTTCTGCTGTATGGATAAAAAATGGCGTATTATATTTCTTTGTAAGCGCTTTTGCCCCCTGCAGGGTTTGCGGAGAGCACGTGTATGGCGAGTGAGCGAAGAGAGCTGGCCGTATGCGATCATTTTTTCCCTGCCATTGTGTGAGGAAATCTTCAGCTGCTGCAAGATTTTGCAATGGATCAGGAACACCAGGGGCTGGGAAATCCACGATGCCCTGTGCTGGAATGGCCCGCATTCCAGCGTCAAGAAAAGCGCGTGCGGCCTGGTCTTCGTGGAAATATCCATCGGCCACAGTGGTGGTGCCTGATAAGATCATCTCAGCTGCGGCAAGTTTTGCACACCAATACACCATTTCCGGATGTACATGTTTTGCTTCTGCTGGAAAGATATGTTTGTTCAGCCAGTCGTTTAAGGCAAGATCATCTGCCATCCCCCTAAAAAGTGTCATGGCGCAGTGGTTGTGTGCGTTAATCAGCCCGGGGAGAAGAAGTTTTCCTGTGCCGTCAATATGTTGTGCGTCGGGTCTGGAAGGAATATCGTCCATGGAGCCAAAGGAGTGAATAGTGTTTTCCTCGCATAATAGCCATTGCTTGTCAGCAAAAGGAGTTTTTGGGCTGGAAAGAAGGCTGACGTTGCTTATAAGTAAGGAAGGCGTGTACATGGGAGTCCTTGGAAAAATAGGGGCATTTTTGCTTTCAGCAGGGTATACTGCTTGGTTTGAAGTTTGTAAAAGTAATTATTCCGAGTCCAATGGACTCTGCATAAACACTTTTTCTACGAATACATCATAAAGTGAAAATTGGGAAGTCGCCAATCACTTTTTTCAGACAGAAATATTTTGGAGTAAATATATGGGTTTTTGTTGTGGTATTGTCGGGCTTCCAAATGTTGGGAAATCCACTATTTTTAATGCATTGACAGCAGCGGGAATTGACGCTGAAAATTATCCCTTTTGCACCATTGAGCCAAATGTGGGGATTGTTCCTGTTCCTGATAAACGTCTCGATGTGTTGGCTGAAATGGCCAAGACTAAAAAGAAGGTCGCAACCCAAATGGAATTTGTGGATATTGCGGGTCTTGTGAAAGGTGCCAGTCAGGGAGAGGGTCTTGGGAATCAGTTCCTGGGGCATATTCGCCAGGTTGATGCCCTTGTGCATGTGGTTCGCTGTTTTGAGGATGAAAATGTTGTCCATGTGGATGGGAGTATTGATCCTGCCCGTGATCGGGACGTGATCACCATGGAGCTTATCCTGGCAGATCTTGATACCGTCGAAAAACGATTGAAAAAAGCGCAGAGTCTTGCCAAATCTGGTGATAAAACTTTGAAGGCTCAGGCCATTTTTCTTGAAAAACTGCGTGATCATCTCGATACTGGTCAAACGGCCAGAACTCTTGAAATCGATGGTGATATGGAAGAAGGTCTCATGAAAGAGATGACTTTGCTCACCGACAAACCGGTTCTCTATGTTGCCAATGTTCATGAGGATGATGTTCCCGATGGCAATGCGTTTGTGCGCGTACTGGAAAAACTTGCCGAGGAAGATGGTGATGGCGTCGTAGTTATCGCTGGTTCCATTGAGCAGGAGTTAAGTCAGCTCGATGCCGAGGAACAACGGGAATTCCTGGCCGATATGGGCATGGAAGAGCCAGGGCTTAATCGGCTTATTGCCGCGGGTTACGAACTTCTTGGCCTGATTACCTATTTTACTGTGGGTGAAAAAGAGACGCGAGCCTGGACAATCACTAAAGGGACAAAGGGACCGGGGGCTGCTGGAAAGATTCATTCGGATTTTGAGCGTGGTTTTATCCGGGCAGAGACCATTGCCTACGATGATTTTGTGGCATGTGACGGTGAAAATGGAGCCAAAGATAAAGGCTTGATGCGTTCGGAAGGCAAGGAGTATGTCGTGGTCGATGGAGATTGTCTGAATTTTCGTTTTAATGTGTGATTTGTTAGAATCATGAGTGAGACGCAGCAGCTATACGGACAAAGCCAGGCAAAAAATCTTCTAACCAGAAGTATTGCTGCAGATCGTCTGGCTCATGCCTATCTCTTTCGCGGGCCTGATGGGGTAGGTAAGCAACTCTTTGCTAAGAGGCTTGCCGCGATTATCAATTGCAAACAGAGCGAGGGCTTTGTTGCCTGCGGAACCTGTTCTTCCTGTAAAAAGCTTGCTGCGGGTTCGCATCCGGATTTTGTTCTTGTGTCTCCGCAAAAAGGAGCCATCAAGATCGATCAGGTTCGTGCATTGATAAAATCACTCTCTTTTGCCCCTTATGAAGCAAAAACACGGGTGGTAGTTTTAGAAGATATACATACCATGCGTGCGGAGGCTGCTAATAGTCTTTTAAAAACTCTGGAAGAACCACCTGAAAATAATATTCTGATCTTAACGGCAGATACGGCCGGAAACGTTTTGCAGACAATTATTTCCAGGTGCCAGTCCATTCCTTTTTATTCGTTAACGACGGAAGAAACGGTGTCTATCCTGATGGCGCAGGAGGATGAGCTTGATCTTGATACCGCCCATCTTCTGGCACGTCTTAGTGAAGGAAGCCCGGGAAAGGGCCTGCTTTTTTATAAGAAAGATCTTATCCCTTTATGGCAGGAACTTACTTCTCTTCTTGTTGAGCCTGAGAGTAACAGTGACAAAAATAGTGGAAAAGTACTGCTTATGGCGGAGCGAATAGCTGCCTTAAAGGAAGATTTGCCATATCTTTTAGGACTCATTCGTCTCTGGTTGCGTGATTGTCTTTTTGTGTTGAATGGTCATGATCAGGGTACGGAAAGTCTAAATAGACGGAAAGAGTGGAATTCACCACAATATTTTGCTAAGTTGCAAGCTATAGATCGTGCAGAGAAGGAGCTTTCGAGAAATTGTAATCGCACCTTGGTTTGTGAGGTATTGCTCTTTCAACTAACGGCCTGAAGCTGGCAAGCGAAAAGTATGAAGTGAAAAGTTGAAAGTACGTAGTGTCGCGGCTCTGCCGCCTTATCAAACTTTATAACTTTATAAACTTTATAACTTTAAACTGTTTAATGTATTATGGAAGAAAATAAAAAAGACAATCTCCAGTATTTTTACCGCATTCGCTTTCGGGCAGATGGACAGGAGTTTACCGTGTCATCACCCCTGGACGACCTGAAACGTCATGACGTGGTTATGGTGCGTGGAGAATATGGGCTGGAACCTGCCGCTATTACTGGTCCTGCGCCGGCCTGTCGGGATTCTGGGTTTGAGCGGAAAGCAACCTACGAATCTTCTCGTCGCGCAGCCCCTGAAGAGTGTACTCGATATGAAAATATTCCCATGGAGGAAGCTGCCGCCTTTGAGAACTGTAAGAACTTAATTGCCAAACACACATTGCAGATGCGGCTTGTTCGGGTGGAACGCTTTTTTAATGGCAGTAAAATGATTTTTTATTTTACTGCAGATAAGAGGGTGGACTTTAGAGGTCTTGTGAAAGACCTTGTTCAGGAATTCCGTACCCGGGTAGAGATGCGGCAGGTTGGTGTGCGGCATGAAACAAAGATGCTTGGTGGTCTTGGAACCTGTGGTCGTGAGCTCTGTTGTTCCAATCATATGAAGAAATTTGATTCTGTTTCTATTAAAATGGCCAAAGAACAGGATTTACCGTTAAACCCTTCGAAAATTTCAGGGGTTTGTAATCGTTTGCTTTGTTGCCTGACCTATGAGTTCGAGACATATAAACGGGAACGCAAGGGAATGCCAAGACCAGGGAAGATCTTGAAACTGGATGAACAGTTGTACAAGGTAAGAAGACAAAATCCGCTGCAGCAAACACTTCAGGTTATTAGTGAGGCAGGTGAGATGCACGTTCTTGAGGCCAGCGAATGGCAACATGCGGAAATAGTACGACCGGAAAAGAAAAAGAAAAAAGAAAAGAAACAGGAATCATGACAACTTATATAACGACCCCTATCTATTACGTAAATGCACAGCCACATTTGGGGCATGCCTATACGACAATTGTTGCCGATACTTACGCCAGGTTTCGACGTCTTGCCGGGGACTCTGTACGGTTTCAGACTGGAACGGACGAACATGGGGATAAAATAGCGGAAGCGGCTGACAAAGAAGGGGTGAGCCCTAAGGCATACGTCGATCGTATCAGTGCAATGTTCAGTGATACCTGGCCTACGCTGGATATTGTACCGGATAATTTCATTCGAACCACGGATGCCGATCATGTGGCAACGGTGCAGAACATTCTGCAGCAGGTATATGACAAGGGTGATATCTACTTTGATAAGTATACTGGTTTGTATTGCACTGGATGCGAACGCTTTCTTACTGAAAAAGAGCTGGTGAATGGGAAATGTCCAGATCACCAGACGGTGCCGGATGAGATAACCGAACAGAATTATTTTTTCAGGATGTCCAAATATCAGCAGGATCTTATCGATCATATCAAGGGAAATCCTGATTTTATAACTCCTGAACGTTATCGAAACGAGGTACTCTCTTTTTTAAGTGAACCCCTGGAAGATCTTTGCATTTCAAGACCTACATCACGACTTACCTGGGGCATTCCTCTTCCTTTTGATGATAAATTTGTTACCTATGTCTGGTTTGATGCACTGATTAACTATCTAACGGGTATTGGCTATCCTGATTCCGAACAGTTCAAGAGCTATTGGGATGTAGCGGAACACGTTATTGCAAAAGACATTCTTAAACCTCATGCCATTTACTGGCCCACCATGCTATTATCCATGGGATTGCCGCTCTATCAGAAGTTGCACGTACATGGCTATTGGAACGTTGATGAAACGAAGATGTCCAAGAGCATTGGTAATGTGGTGCGTCCTGCTGAGCTTGTTGAAGAATATGGTGTGGATTGTGTGCGTTATTTTACCCTGCGGGAGATGTCCTTCGGGCTCGATTCCTCCTTTAGCGCTGATGCAATTGTAGCCAGGAAAAATTCTGATCTTGCCAATGATCTTGGGAATCTGTACAGTCGAAGTACAGCCATGCTTATCAAATATACTGGTGGCGTTATTCCAGAACCGGTTGCAAGTGATGATGATACGGTCATGCGGGATCTGGCAAGGGACGTGGTTACAACCTACACCGAGAAGATGGGTGATTTTCAATTTCATCGAGCCCTTGCAGCGGTATGGGAATTGATCAGTCTGGCTAATAAATATATTGTGACCAATGAACCCTGGGCGCTTGCCAAGGAACCTGAACGCGCAGGACGATTGCATACAGTGTTGTATAATCTGCATGAAACATTGCGTTTGCTGACGCTGCTCTTGCAACCTGTGATGCCGGGTACATGTAAGAAAATGGCGAAGGGACTGGGGATTGCGGAAGATTCTCCTCTGGTAACATCTCTTGATGCTGCAGGATGGGGTGGCTTGCAGGCAAAAACTGAGCTCACCAGAATTGATGCTTTGTTTCCTCGTATGGATACAAAGAAGAAGAAACAGCAGGCACCGCCTAAAGAGAAGACAAAGAAGAAACAGAAACAAAAGGTCAAAAAGACTGAAAATATGGAAGGCTTAATTACCTTCGATCAGTTCCAGGATCTTGAGCTTCGAGTTGCAGAGATTGTGGCAGCAGAACCCATCAAAAAATCAGACAGACTGTTGAAGCTGAGTGTTAAAGCGCCTGAAGAGCGGACGATTGTTGCTGGTATTGCAGAGTATTATAAACCTGAGGATGTCGTTGGGCTGCAGGTGTTAATTGTTGCTAATCTTAAGCCTGTAAAGCTTATGGGGATTGAGTCCCAGGGGATGGTTCTTGCTGCAAAAGTTGAGGAGGAGGGGGGCAGTCGTTTGGTGCTTTCTGCTGTTAGTGCTCCTGTTCCTGCTGGATCTAAGGTTGCGTAGGGTTTTATAATGAGGAACGGGGTAGTTACTTATTTTGTTGGAACTGTCCTGGTAAATTCGGAGTCTTTAAATGTTTGTGGTAAATAATTTTATGATGGCTATTGCTCAGTTGATCGATTTTTTGCTCACCGCATATATGTGGATTATTATTGGCCGGGCGGTGATTTCCTGGGTTAATGCTGATCCTCACAATCCTATTGTTCGCTTTCTCTATGAGGCCACTGAGCCACCCTTGAGAAAAATTAGAAATGTGTTGCCCATGAGCATGGGCGGGATCGATTTTTCTCCCATGATTCTAATCATGGCTATTATGTTTCTGCAGAGTTTTCTTGTGCCAACGTTGAAACAGTTGGCAATGGGATAATTATTTTTTTCTCCAATATCGAGGAATAGCATGTCCATAACTCCACAGCTTATAAAAGATCAGGAATTTGAAGTAAAATTCAGAGGCTTTGATCCCATTGAAGTAAAAGATTATCTGGAAACCATTGCTGACAAATTCTTCGAGTTGCAGGAATTGTGCAAGGAGCAGGAGGAAGAACTCGATACCCTGCGTGATGCGAAGGATTCTTCCGAAGAATACAATACTTCTCTCGAAACAGATATGGAGTTTACCAGGAAAATATCTGAAGAACTGAAAGATGGCTGTGCTCAAAAAGAAGAAAAGGTAAACGAGCTTACAGCAGAAGTGGAAGAGTTGCAGCTGCGTATTGCTGATATGGAGGAAGATGGGAAGGAGCACGAGGAAGAACTCAGCACTATTGAGGCTGGCCGGGAAGAGCTGGAAGAGGCTCTAAAGGAAGCCATGTTAGAGGGTGAACGTCTTCGAAATAAACTTGAGCTTCAGCTGGAACAGATAAATGATCTGAAAAAAGAAGAAGTTGATTTTAAAGCAACTTTGGCCTCGGCTCAGCGGTTTGCGGAGGAGATGAGAGAGGACAGTCTGGTCGAAGCCGAAGAGCTGGTCGAAGGGGCAAAGAATGAAATTGCCAAAATCCGGGATGATGCTCAGGCTGAACTGGATCGTTTGCCCGTGGAGATTTCAACTCTTGAAAAGAAAAAATACAGAGTTCGGGAAGAGCTGAAGGCCATTCTTGAAAATTATCTGGAGACAATAGATGTGTTTGCTCCCGCTGCAGAGAGCGAAGCTGTAGAAGATACGGAACTTTTTCAAAAAATTGAAATCAACGAAGATGGATCGCTAAATCCTGAAGACCTGAAAAAAATGGATGAAAAGGCTTTGGACTCCTTGCTTGGCGGTGAAAGCGAAGGGGAGACAGGTGATGATACATTTAATCTGAATGATATGTTTAGCCTGGGTGCGGAGGACGAAGAGAAAAAGGAATCTTCGTGATATGAGTTATTTGTCCACCTACAAGGGTGGTGGGGTTTTGTTGCGGTTATATGTGCAGCCTAAAGCCTCCAGGAACGAATTTGTCGGAGTGCACGGTGATGCAATAAAGCTTGCGATTACAGCACCACCCGTTGATGGAAAAGCGAATAAAGCGGTTGTAAAGTTTTTGGCCGCGTTTTTTAAGATGAAGAAAAAGGATTTCAGCATAAAGCATGGTTTACAATCAAGGACAAAGTCAGTTCTCATCGAAGGGGTCGAGTTGCAGGATATGAGGCGACGAATGGAAATACTTCTTTAATAAATTAAAGAATTGATGGGAGAAATGCATGAAAAAATATGTAGTTGGCAATTGGAAGTGTAATAAAGATAAAAAGGATGCGCAAAAGTGGTTTGCTGAATTTTCTAACTGTTACACACCTGTTGATGGACTTGAAGTAATCATTGCCCCTTCCTTTATTTGTCTTTGCTCTCTTTCTGAATATGTTAAGACCCTGGAAATACAAAATCTTTCTTTAGCCGCCCAGGATGTGTCTCCTTTCCCCAAGGGATCCTATACTGGCGCCGTTGCCGCTGATATGGTCAGGGACATGGTTGACTATGTCATTATCGGCCATTCAGAACGTCGGCGCTATTTTCACGAAACCTCCCAGGAAACAGCCAACAAAATGGCAGAAACAGTTGATGCGGGACTCAAGCCCATAGTCTGTATCGACCAGCCCTATGCCATGTCACAACTCACCGCTCTTCATGATATCGATTGTGAAGAAATGCTCCTGGCTTACGGGCCAGTGGATGCTATGACAGCAAGAATACCAGAGTTGCCAAAGCGTGTAGCAGAAGCTACGCAGTTTATCAGTCAGGTTCATCCTAAACGGCCGGTTCTTTATGGCGGCTCTCTGATGGTTGAAAATGTGGATGATTATATTAGCCTGCCTCAGCTGTCAGGTATCTTTGTCGGCCAAACCAGTCTTGATGCCAGTGCTTTTGCAATCCTGTGTAATAAGGTAGGAGAATCGCTGATAAGTAAATCTTGATGGCGTTGTAAAAAGACAACACTCACCATGAAGGTCATGAAGAACATGAAGTTAAAAGACTGATTCGCTGTTATTCTTTTCTTCATGCCC
>JAOZLI010000063.1 GCA_029934915.1 Desulfocapsa sp.
AAAGGAAAATAACATGCGAAAAAAAATAACCATCATCGGTGCCGGAAATGTAGGCGCCACTGCTGCTCACTGGGCTGCTGCCAAAAATCTCGGAAATGTAGTTCTACTTGATGTTGTGGAAGGGGTACCCCAGGGAAAAGCCCTTGATCTTTCACAGGCAGGACCTGTAGAGGGCTTTCACTATAAAGTAGAGGGCAGTAATGATTATGCAGATAGTGCAAATTCAGACGTCGTTATCATTTGTGCTGGGCTTGCCAGGCAACCCGGCATGTCCCGTGATGATCTCCTTTCGAAAAATGTCAGTATCGTAAAATCATGTGCAGAAGAAGCTGTGAAACATTCTCCCGACTGCTTTCTTGTGGTCGTGACCAACCCCATTGATGCCATGGTTCATACAGCATTTAAGGTAACCGGACATCCCAAGGAAAAAGTAATAGGTATGGCTGGAGTACTGGATTCTGCCAGATATCGTACCTTTTTAGCACAAGCTATAGGTGTTGCTCCCAAGGATGTGAATGCCCTGGTTATGGGAATCCATGGTGATAATATGATGCCCATGGTTCGTCTTGCCAATGTTGCAGGCGTTCCTATCACCGATTTGCTTTCTAAAGAAGAGATTGATGCAATCGTGCACAGAACTCAGACAGGTGGTCTTGAGATCGTGAATCACCTGAAAACCGGATCCGCTTTTTATACACCTGGCCTTGCTGCCGTGGAAATGGCTGAAGCAGTACTTACCGATTCCAAACGTGTGCTTCCCTGTGCAGCGTATCTTGAAGGAGAGTTTGGTGTGTCCGGCTATTTTCTCGGTGTTCCTGTTGTGCTGGGAGAGAAGGGTGTAGAAAAAATCCTCGAATTTGAACTCACCGACGAAGAAAAAGAGTCCTTACAGCTCTCTGTGCAGGCCGTTGAGAAACAGATGCAGGCCACTGGACTGTAGGAACTTTTTGTGGCTGGTGCAAAGGAAAGCAGACAGGAACAAGAGTTAGGGGTATCTGCAAGTTTAGGACAGGCAAGGGGGATACAACTGTCTCCTCTGGATCTTCTTCCTCATAAGGATTTACGGGAAAAACTTGTGGAGTTGGCGCTCACTGGTGTGCCTGGCGGGCTTCCTCCTGAAACCACAGCAAGTCTTCAACAGATAAAGGATGCTCTGGCACGGGAACCCGTGTCGGAGTTGAAGGTAGTTGTTTTTGGTGGCGGTACCGGGTTGTCTACGATTATTGGTGGCGATAGTCGGGCGCCGTCTTGGACATCAGATCCTTTTTCCGGTTTGAAGAATCTTTTTCCTAAAACAAGTTCTATTGTCTGCATTACTGATGATGGTGGGTCCACCGGTGAGTTGTTAAAGGATCTGCCTCTTATTGCTCTTGGCGATATTCGCCATGTGCTTCTCTCTTCTATTCAACTGGCCAAACTTCAGGATTGGTACGGGTTGTCAATATCTGAAGCACGCCGATGTGTTAAAACTCTGGCTGTTATTTTTAACTATCGTTTCCAATCGAAGCCCAAAAGCCCGGAACAATTAAGTTATGATTGCGGGCTGCAAAAACAGAACAGCCTTCCCTCTGTCATAGCAGATCTCCTTGAAAAAGGAATTGAGCATATATTTAATGACCCACGGTTACGAGTAACGTTAAATAAAAGCCATTGTCTTGGCAATCTGCTTTTGGCATCCTCTGTTTACGAACAAATCCCCTTACATTACAGCAGCGAAGATTTAATGCAGAAGCAGGATATGCTTCGCCAGAATCTTCATCGGGGTATAAGTTCATATTGTGTTATGCTTGGTGCCGATGAACATGCAGTTCTGCCTTGTACCACTGTTTCAGCCGAGTTAAGCGTCCGCTATACAAATGGTGTTCAGGTCACTGGTGAAAATAAATCGGGTGAGGCCCGTCGTCATTGCCCGGTTGAATATGTTAGTGTGAATTTTAATGAAAAACCGGTTTTGTCTTCTACGATTGAAACTCTGATTTCTGCTGCTGACATAATGATCCTGGCTCCTGGTAGCCTCTATACTTCACTTATTCCAGTTTTTCAGGTACCCGGAATTGCAGAGGCTGTGAAGAAAAATGACAAGGCATTGAAAATACTGGTTTCGAATCTCTGGGTGCAGGCAGGTGAAACTGATTTCAGTATTTCAGAGCCAGATAGGAAATTTCATCTTTCTGACTTGTTACAGGCGTATGAGCATAATATCCCTGGCGGAACTGAAGGCCTTTTCGACAAAGTTCTCTGTCTCTCTTTTAAGGATGTGCCCGCATCTGTGATCCAAAACTATGCCGTTGAAGGGAAAATCCCGATTTATCTTGACCGGGAAAGGGTGCGGGAACAAGGGGTAATTCCTTGGGAATGTAGTATATATTCAGTTGCAGCCCTGCGTGATTTTGGCATTATTCGACATGACCCACAACAGTTTGCAAATGTTATCAGAACGTTGTGGGCAAGTTTTATTCATCTTCCAGCTACAACAAAACCTTCACCATATCTTGGAAATGGTAAAGCCTGGAATGATAAACATCAGACCAATATGATGATGCCCTGTCTGCGTCATCAAAAGATAGAAAAATATCTGTCTGAGCTGTCTATCCATCTTGAAACGCAGTCAAAGGAGTTTGTGCAAAAGGTATGCAACAGCCTACAGCGAATTCTATGGAATCACAGAGATATACCCTTTGAGCATTTAAGCTTTGTCAAAGGGGTACAGGGTATTGCCACCGAGGAATGGAAGCGAAATCAAAACTGGGATAAGGTGTATTCGTTCTATGATCCCAACGATTCCTGTGTGAAAATAAGACAGGATCAATTTGATTCGGAACGCAGTTTTGAAATAGCCTTTCTGGTTGCCCTGGGGCAATCATTACTTGGTGATTATGCAGAGAGTAAAAAGATTCTCAAGATTGATCCCGGGTTCCCGCAACTTGGAAAAGTATATCATCTCAGGTTAAAACAATCTGAAGATATGTGTTGTTATTTCTCTCCAAAAAATCTTGCAGAATTCTTGCAACTTTCCCGTATGGTTCAGGCACCTGACAATCCAAAACATTTTACCCGTGTGGTAAATGGAAACGAAGGTTTTACTCCACCCGGCCTCCTCTTTGGCCTCATCTACGCATGGTATCTTGATAATCGCTTTGCCTCCAATATTGAATATAAAATGGCGGTTATCCGAATAGATCGTTCAGATCTCATTCCAGAGCAGGTTCGTATGAGGAATCGCAGAAAAAAACTTACCGATTTTTTCCGTGAGATTGTTTTTGGTTATTGAGGGCCTGTTTAAAAGTAACTGCACCAATTTAATTGCCTTTTTACCCATCCGCTTCGTTACGCAAGCAGTTACATCGCGCTGCTATACTTCTGTTTGTGTGCTCAGTAGTGGAAAAAAACCCTGCCTAAACCTACTACACTTATTTGTTTAAAAGTCCTGAGAGGAAAATCCCATTGGATAAGAAATCATCTGTTTTTGTTGCGATAACAGTTTGTGTCATTGTTGCATTATTCTATAATTTTCGGCCCTCTGCTCAAAATGAAGAGAACACTTCCCACGTGCCAACAGCGCCTGCCATAGTTGAAGAAAGCAATCCTTCACCAGAAGAGAAAAGTTCGGAAATCCAGCAACCATTTGAAGATGATATATGGAGTCATAATATCTGGTTCGGCGATTATTCTGATATGGTTAATCGCAGGATCATACGGGTTCTTGTACCGCCTGGAAAGACATTTTTTTTTCTTGATAAGGGACAAAAACGAGGGCTGACCTATGATAATATGATGGCCTTCGAAAAATACATAAATAGTCATTTAAAGAGTAAACATATGCAGGTGAAGGTGGTGGTCATTCCTACTTCACGAGATCGTCTGCTTCCATATTTACAACAGGGCTATGGAGATATTGCTGCCGGGAATCTTACCATAACGCCTGATCGTCTGGAATACGTAGATTTCACCAATCCGCTTCTGAAAAATGTTGAGGAAATTGTGGTAAGTTCTGCAAAAATACCAACATTAAATTCTCTTTTTGATCTCTCAGGTACCGAAATCTACGTCAGAAAATCAAGCAGCTATTACCAATCCCTTCTCAGTCTGAATAACACCCTTGTATCCCTTGGAAAAGAACCCGTTCGTCTTAATCTGGTTGATGAATATTTAGAGGATGAAGATCTGCTGGAGATGGTGAATACCGGGTTGATTCCCATGATTGTTATGGATAGCCATAAAGCAAGATTCTGGGAGAAAATATTCCCTGATATTAAGTTGCAACGCAAAGTGAAATTGCGACTAAATGGTGAAATTGCTTTTGCAGTAAGAAAAGATTCCCCAGAGTTGGTGCATGTCTTGAACGATTTTGTAAAGGAAAACAAAAAAGGCACCCTGATGGGTAATATGCTGTTTCGGAAATATTTGGAAAACAGCAATTATATTAAAAATAACCTCAGTGATGCTTCCAGAAAAAAATATACCCAGAATGTTGAATTATTTCAAAAATATGGTCGTCAGTATGACTTTCCTCATCTTTTACTTGTTGCTCTGGCATTTCAGGAATCTGGTCTTGAGCACAGTAGACGCAGTAACGCCGGGGCCATTGGTATTATGCAGATTCTTCCACGAACTGCAGCAGATAAAAATGTTAATATACAAAACATCACCCAACTGGAAAATAATATTCATGCCGGGGCAAAATATTTACGTTTCCTGCAAAACAGGTATTTTTCCAATGATGATATGGATGAGCTCAATAGCCATCTGTTTGCTATCGCAGCCTATAATGCAGGTCCCGCCAGAATTGCGAAACTGAGAAAAGAGGCGGAGAAAAAAGGTTTTGACCCAAATATCTGGTTTAATAATGTGGAAGTTATCGCATCTGTACGAATAGGGCGAGAAACTGTGCAATATGTTGGTAATATCTATAAGTATTATATCGTGTACAAACACATTGTGAGTCAGCGTCAGGTGAAGCAAATAGGGAAGAACCTTATGCTGCAACATTATAAGGATAAATAGGGGGCGCATTATCTAGATAAAAAAAGTGTGGACGTGCAGGTACCGTGCTTTTTGTCATTCTTGTTATCCTTCAATTCTGCACTTGCGATTTCCAGACCATCACCAATGTTAACGATTCTGCTGGTGAAATAAGTAATGCTAGTACTTTAGTGGCAAATCGTGCAGAAACGCTGATTTAATTCAGTATTGTCCCGTTAAGAATTCGAAGTCTACGCTATCTGCAAGAGGGGTTGAGGCTTGCTCCAGTCAGCGTATTCTGGAAGTTTCGTAGTATTGTCTCACCAAAGTATTGACAAGAGATTGTATGCCTAAGTTATTTCTTACCGAGCCCTTTGCCTGAAATCTTTACTTAAATAGTTTAGTAATCATTCTTCGTTCTTTCTTGCTATCACAAAAAATTGCGTTATAGTATCTCTATGTGTTAATTATTTCGCAAACAGACATTGTGTAGAAATATTGATTAGAGCAGGAGGCTGACGATGATACAGCAAGCAACCGCAGCAGCATTACAAAGCAGTTTACAAACGTATGGAAAGAGTTCAACACCTGAAGGTGATTCTGCTAGCAGGACGCAAGACAGGTTGCAGCAACAAGATAGCCAAACCAGCCAGTCTTCACCTGACGTGGTAACTAATTTTTCAGCAGCTGGCCTGGAAGCCGCCCGTACTCTAACCCAGCCGACAGAGGTTTCTTCTCAAGAACAAACTGAAGAGAGAACCGGTGAGACGGAGCTTCTTGAGTCCTCGGTTAAAGAACAGCAAGAAATACTCAGACAGAGTGAACAAGCACAGTCTGGGAGTGTTGACTTAATGGCTTGATTTTAGATGTCAGGGGATTGGAAACGGAACATGCTGTTTGCCTTGGGTTTCCTCTGATGTTCGTAAGTGAATTAACTCATACGTAAGCACTGTCTATTACAAGAGTACGAATAGTATCTTTACGGACCGCTTTTCATAGTAATGCGGGCTTGAGTTTCGTATTCCTGGAAGTCCAGATTTAACCGAGCAGCCCCCCCTTTTTTGAGCCAATTAAAAGAGTTTTTTCACCCGCTGAAGCAAAAAACCAGACATCCTCTCTCTGCAGTACAATTCCTGAAACTGTATTGTTCATACTTGTGCCATCCGACAGAAGCAGGGAAAACCGGGGCAGGGTGCCAAGTATATTAGAACCCAACCTATTTATAGCTTGCAGACATATTGAACGGAAATGAGACCATGAAAAAAACAATGATTCTTTCCTATCTTATTACCGCTTGTTGCGTTGCATTTTTTTGTACCATTTCAAACGCAGGTCAATCTGGTAAAGCTATGGGTGCTGGAGGGAAAACAGCAACAGCAAGTTCAGATGCTGCCAGGATTTATCGTTCAACGATGGCAGGAGCAGGTGCACTCACTGTCCCTATGCTTAAACAGTGTCTGCGACTGGATAAAAAAGTCGCATCGGCAGACTCACGACTCTCTGAGTTGGATGCCGCAATGGCTTCTATAGAGTCTGACATTGAGCAACTTAATGCTTATATCGATATCAATTCCGATAAGGTCGATACCACCAGCCAGAAAGCTGTCGATATGTTCAATGCTAAAATTAATCAACATTCAAGCAAGATTAACGAATATAATGAACAGATTTTTAAACGAAAGAGTTATTATGGCGTTTATAAAAAATTATATACCACGTTTAAACAAGAATGCGCAAACGAAGAATATTACGAAGATGATTACCGGAGGGCAGTCAAAAAAGTCGGTTATGGTATTAGCAGATAAATAGATTCTCATTGTTATTTATTTGTAGCTTTTGCCTTGCCCTTCAGTTGTTCAGGAATTTCCCCAAGTTCCAAAGCAGGGCTCCAATTCAGCCATGAATCATCAGGATCGTTGTTAAGGGTGAAACGATGTCCATTGGTGACCAGATTTCCCATATCATTGTCCTCAGGCGTTGAAAAGGATACGCCACCTGCAATAAGCGTCGCTAGAGATTCTGTACTTATCTTCATGGAAGTCATCAGTCCACCTTTGATTCGAAATCCTGTACTGTTCCAGAATTTAGTGTTTTCCCGGATAAGGTTAACGTAGGGTTTATGGATATTGATATAAACAAGAACCTTCTGACCGGTCGGAGAAAGTTCATAACCCGTGGTATGACCCACCTGAACCTGTCTGTAATAAATAGGCTTATTGTAGCCAAGAGAACCAAGACGATCTGTTTCCAGGACCAGATTTAGCCCGGTTGTGACCGTCATATTAACTGGTCTGCGGGGTTGTACAAAAAAGGTGTTTGTGGCTTTCCCGGTTCCGGCTATCAGGTTTAAGTAGGGACCCGAAATGATAGTCCCAAGATTAGACACCCCACCTCCATTAAACTTAGCTCGAACAGCATAAATGTATGTGTTTTCACGAAGAAGATGGCCAAGGTTTTTGTCTATATATGCTTTAGCATATACAGTTTTAAAATCATCGCTCAGCTTAACACTATGGATGAATCCGATTTTGACGCCGTTATATTGAATTTCAGCACCCTTTGTTAATCCATTCTCCACTGAAAAAGATAAGTTAACAATAATATTTTCTGCATTTTTAGCTGTTTGCTGGTTCTCATACAGTGGTCGTATCTTTTCAGTATCTTCCAGTGTTTTACCACCTGGTGGCGTGAAAAAACTGATACCGCCCTGTATAACTGTCTTAAGAGGATCAATGTGAAATGTAATTTTTGGAAGGTTGGCTTCGAGTTTTATGCCATCACTGATAAAAAAACGCGTACTGCTGCTCACATGATTTTTATATTTGGGATAGATCAGGATCTTCGTTTCAATGGACGCATCGTTCTGTAAAATATTTGACACAACTTCACCAACAGCAACTTTCTTGAAATAAACAGGGGAGCCAGCTCCCAATGAGACAGCAAGGTGTGACGTAAGTGTCAGGTGCAAACCCGGGGCACGTTCAGAAAGCGGTGGTATTTCATTAAGAGCGATAAAATGTGTGGATGGTTCCTTGGAGGTTCCAGGCTGAACTTCAAAATAACTTCCTTTGACCAGCGTTTCCAGTCCAGCAATCCGGTTAAGGGAAACTTCCGGGCGTACAATCCAAAATTTACTGTCCTTGGTCAGTTCTTCTCTGGCCTCCTTCACCATTTCTATATTTGCATTGATATGCTCAAGATCAGGACTTACAGAAAATCCTTTTAACGTTCCAACAGGAAGACCTTTGAACAATATTTTTGTTTTTCCGGCTGTAAGGCCAGAAGCATCTTTTACCTGCACGGTAATCATAAAACCGGACTCATTGTAATCCTTATAAAGGAGCCAGCCACCAAGGATGAGTGCCAGGATTGGCAGCACCCAAATGGGTGAGATACCTTTTTTTGTTTTTTCAATTGGAGTTTCCAAATTTTTTGTACCCGGAGTAAAAGTAGTGGTTTCAGGCATCCCACAGGAGCCTTGAATCAAAAGTGAGAGCTGCAAACATGGTACAGACCACAACGGCAGCAAAATAAGAAGCAGCAGGTGCCGCCTGGGTTGCTGTGAAGCTTCCAAATTCAACGAGGGTTGACATTAAGGCAATGACAAAGATATCAAGCATGGACCAGCGACCAACAAATTCTATAAAATGAAACATCTTTGTTTTATGGCGTAGCCATCGCTTCCACTTAAATTTGATGGAAAGTAAAATGCTTATCATGCCGACAATTTTAAAGAGTGGTACAAGTATGGATGCCATAAAAATTATCAGTCCGATGCCATATTCCCCGGAGTGAAAAAAATAAATAATTCCATCCATGATGGTCGAATATTCAACAGAGCCAAATAACTCGACCTGCATGATAGGAAGGAGATTCGCGGGGGCAAATAGAATGGCCGCAGTGATAACAAGAGCCCAGGTTGTCGGGACAGATTGGTGCTTTCGAAAATGTACATCTGCATTACAGCGGGAACATGCCAGATGACCATTTTGGGGAACATGCCTGCCATCCATCAGCTTGCCACAGTCATGACAGGAGATAAGACCCGCATCCATGGCGGTTTGACGATGTGATTTATTTAGAGCCATTACTTTTACGGTTAGAAGATGCAATTTTTAATTTATCCAGTGCCCGCCAGAAACATTCAGGGTCAAGTGCTGAAGTTGTAGCTCTGGTCATAAGAACAAGAAGAATAAAACAGAAAAATCCAATGTTATATTCTATGGAGGCCATCTTGTGTATCTTGATAATGCTCACGATAATAGCAATAAGGTAGACATCAGGCATTCCCCATTCATCGAGATGATGTGCTGTTCTAAATAGAAAAAACAGCGATTTGGAGTATAATCTAATTTTCAGTTGCAGGCTGACGGTGAAAAGGATACTAAGCCTGATGAGTGGGAAAAGAATAGAGGTGAAAAACAGCAGGATAGTCACCAGAAAATATTGCTGATTATAAAAGCATAAAAAAGCATCAAAAATTGATCCTGTTTGTTCCATTCCCATGGCATTGAGCGTGAGAAGTGGCATAAAGATAGCGGGGATGTAGAAAAGAAGGCCGGCCATGGAGATTGCCAATACCTTGGAAATACTATCAACTTTCTTTTGATAGAGTAGTGTCTGGCAACGGGGGCAAAAAAGATTTCTGCCGTTCACTGTGTGGATGTTTTGCAGGAGCAGATCACAGGCTGGACAGGCAATTTGTTGTGCAATAGCTGATTTCATGATCATGTATTGATAGCACACCCTTAGGAACTGGTAAAGAATAACATGTGATTTACCCGTTCATTAATATAAAGAGAAGATTTATTAGCAAATGACTCAAAGCAAAAATAAAATTAAGACCCAAAGTCAACAGACATCTTGCACGCAATGTGGGATATGCTGCACAAAAGGAGGAGCTGCCTTTCATGGTGCAGATTTACCCTTGTTATTGGAACAGCAAGTTCCATGGCGTAATCTTATTACGCTCAGGGCAGGTGAGTTCGCATGGGATCCAGTGACGGAGGGTGTACAGGCTATTCAAAAAGAAATTATCAAGTTGCGTGGGAGTGGTAGTGAATGGACCTGCTGCTATTTTAATTCATCAAATAACAGTTGTGGTATATACCATAAACGTCCTATTGCCTGCAAAACATTGCAATGCTGGAATCCTGAAGAAAGTCTCGCCCTTGCAGGGAAAGACCTTCTTAGTCGTGAGATGGTTCTACAAAATGAAACAGTTTTGCAAGGACTTGTGAAACAATACGAAACCGAATTTCCATTGCCAGATTTTAATACGCTGGAAACCGAACTGGAATCTCGATGTGAAACCTACATCACAGAGCTTGAGGAACAGGTCAATAATGATCTGATTTTTCGCGAAAGAGAAATCGCTAAGTCAAAGTTAGTTTCTGATATTGAACTTTTTCTCTTTGGCCGTCCACTGTTTCAACTTTTGCAGCCATTTGCTGTGCAAGCTTTTCAATCGGGAAACAGACTGAGGCTTCAATATATCAAACAGGGTTAAAAATGAATAACGATATTATCGATTATCGCGGAGATTGTTGAAAAGGCTTTAAAGATGTGCGTGCACGTCTCAAAAAGATGTCAAGAAGTACTGAGTATCAATTTATCTGCGCTGCCGACATGGCAGGGAAGATGGATCGGGTGATCTGTCTTGCAGGTGGCATGGTTAAGCAAAAAGACGTGCTTCCTGAGGGTACTGTTATCACAGTGATGAAAGCGGAATAATAATTGAAAATGTAAATTCTACCATGAAATAACGAATGAAAAATGTTACGCAAAGTTGCTGTTCCAGCGGGCTTGAAACCCTTTTCAAACAAAAGGGTAACCTAATGGTCTCCTGGAGTTCCATGCTGTAAATCTTTTTTG
>JAOZLI010000291.1 GCA_029934915.1 Desulfocapsa sp.
AATAATATAAATCCATTGTAGTCACCTGAAGGCAAATAATCTCCAGTTGTTGCGTTAATAACTTTTCCAGAACCACGTACTACCATCTGACCATTAATTAATCCAGCATCACCATAACTGCCGTCTAAATCAAGTTTTACCTGACCGCTGTTTAGGTCGATGCTTACCTTGTCCGTGCCCGTTTTGTTTGTGATCAGGATTCCGCCGTTGTAATTTCGCATGGCCAAGCCCTGTCCGCTTCCTCCCATGTCCAGTATCGCTGTTTCCGTTCCAGGAACCCCGCTGTAACAATCGAGAAAATGTGCGATCCCTCCCCCGCCTAATTGAGTTGTCCCTGCTGAAAGTACGCATCCCTCAATATATCCTTTTATATAGGTTAGATCAGTTATTAAACAATCTTCAAGTTTAGAATCTCCATCAAGGGTGCCCACAACATGTGCATCATTATAAGTACAATCTGTGACATCTGCAGCATCAGGAATACTAATAGTAGTTCTACCCTTACCTGCACCAATAAAAGTAAACCCTTCTACTTCAATATCATTAGGTAATTCAAGATCTCCAGTAATATAACCCACCACAAATCCACGTTCAATTCCAATTGACTTTGCATCATAAATATTATTTACTGGTTGCTGTGGAGTTCCAGTAGGATAATCCGTACCTGAATAGGGACTATCTTTGTTATATGAAACACCGCCATTAAAAGAAGCATATTCAATTTCTGTAAGTTGCTGCACAGTACTATCAACAAGTGAAGAAACAGTATTAATGACCATAACATTATATGATCCCACTGTTTGAATAAAAGGACTTGAACCATCTCTTGAATAAACATTACCATTAACCCTTAAAGTATGGCTTGCTTCATAAGGTCTAATCTTCCAGCCATGTTCAAGAAAGAAAGTAGACCCCAATTGTTTAGATCCGGGTAGTTCATCCCCACCAGCAGTAGAAATAGGGAATCTACGTTTATTCAATTCAGCATCAGTTATCCAATCTTCTTTACCATCAGAAAATACATCTATCTTAATATCAAGATCAACTACCCATTCTGAACCTTCTAGTACAGGAGCAGCAGTGACAATTATAGTATCTATGGTTGGATCAAATGTAACATTAATTCCCACAGCATCACCTATAAATCAAATTGAGGACCTTTTTGACGTAAAGCCCTATCTACAGAAAATTCAGGAACAACCCTTCTTATAGTAGCATCCCATTCTTGATTAATAGAAAAATCTCTATAAAAAATATCAAGAGGGTCTTGTTTTTTTACATCCCAAGTTACTCCAAAATTCTGCCAACCCTCAAATCCTGGATGACTTTCAAAAAAGTTAATAAGCTTTTTAGGGACACGGATACTATTGTTCTCGTCTGTTACTTTTGTCTTCATTGAAAAACAATAGTATCTGGTCCGTCTTTTAACTTGGAGAAGGGCAAAAGATTCACCCTTCTTCTCAAGTTCATCGAAATCAAGCTTGATGCCAAGCACCTTAGCTATTTGTCTCGGTGTCATTCGTTACCTCTTATTATGTTGGATTGCTGTAATTTAATTCATCATTGGTGTTACATGCGAAGGACTGGCCAGTAGATTTCTGAATAGTGAAAGATGCTTCATTCCATTCTGAATCTTCAAGTCCCTGGAACACAACTGTAATAGGCACTGGCGTATCATCAGACCCAGTTCCACGTTGTACATTACCAGTAAAGTCATACTGATATGTATAAGTTGTTGTACTAATTGTATCTGTAATATCAGATTGATCTTTATCTTTTACAATTAAAGCAGCAGCAGTATCATAATCAGCACCAGAATCATCCCCTGAATCATCATTCGTAAAATAAACTTTGAATAATGTATCTGCAGTAGTCTCACCAACAAGGTTAGATGAGAATACCAGAGAGAAAGATGCATAAAAAGGATTGTTTAATGAATTAGTCAGTGCAGGTAAAAATTCAGAATCCAAACCATAATCAACACCCTCAACACCACCAGCAGTATATGCACCTACACCGATATCCTGGTACGTGATAGCATTATTATCATCGGCATGGGAATCATCAAAATAAACTCCAGGCTCACCCCACATCTGATCACCGACAAAGGATGTGAAAACAGGAGCGATCTTGCCATACACTGTTCCGAACCCGTCACCACCTGTATCATCATTAATATCTACATTCTGACGTAATTGATATTGTAACCAAGCATGAATCTCTTGCTTGTCTGCAGCTTGAATAGCATCATCAGTACAATCTACAATGCGATTAAATGCATAGAAGCCAGAGCCAATTTGACGTTCACCGGGATAAACTTCAAAAGTTGCAGTTCCAGCACCACCCATTGCACTAAGATCTGCATTATCAGAAGCATCAATGTCGCCAGCACCAGTACATCTGTACCAACGTGCGGGACTTGCTGCATCCTGAATAACATCACCAATTACAACACCGCCAGCATTATCAGAAATAATAGAAGCGCCTGTTACGTATTTTGCACCTGTAATGTAATCAATACCAAGAGTAGTGTAATCCACGCCAGTTATTGATCCAGTACCGCCACTGATAACTGTATCATCATCAACACATTTAAGATCAGCACCATTAGAAACAGGCAAACGATAAGCTTCATACTTCAGGGCAGACAAGCCCTGCTCATCAAGAAGATTATACTCAGCAAAGAGTTTCTGCTCTTCACGAAGAAATACTTTCAGATAACCAGTATAATCATTAGTACCGTCGTCAGTAAGTATATTCTCATTGACCTCACCAGTAAGATGAAAAGGCAAAACAGTAGTGTTGTCATCCGCACCCGCAATCTGATCAAAGTAAGCTTGATCAACCGCAGAATCATCCATATTACCAAGTGTAATTACACAGGCATATTCATCTGTATTTGCGATGTCCTGAAACCCAGCATCACGAAGAAGCTCCATTGTTTGTTGATCTGCAAAAGTCCATCCATTAATAAGCTGGAAAGATGCTTCATAAATCATTTTAATTGGAAACCTGAACATATTCAAATCAGCATCAGCTAACCATTCTTCTTTCAAAAAAGAATATAGACATTTGCCTGTTACTCCCGAATCCCGTCCAGGGGCATCATCACTAAGATTACCAGCTACTAATAGCTGAATTGTCTTAGCACCTTCCACAATCACTACTTCTGTTTCCTGATTTAACTGGTCAGGATCGACTAATTTAGCCATTTTTTTATTCTCCTATTATGGATTTAGATAATTATCATCATAGAACATCTGTACTTTTACAGTTGCATCTGTAGATGGTAACGTCAGCCCATAAATATTTGAAATATCAGGCTGGTATTGTACATTATGAATTAATATATCTACAGAAGC
>JAOZLI010000292.1 GCA_029934915.1 Desulfocapsa sp.
GCATAATGGCCACCCGCAATATAGGAATTTCGCCTGAGATATTCGTAGATATGGCTGCTTTCCTCTTCGTATTCTCCTACTATTTCACTGCCTCCCTGTGCTCCAGGTCGTAAGACCATTGCCTTTTGATAGAGTGTCGGCAGTATCGGATTATTGGCTACGGCCTCAAAGAGTGGATGATTGTGAATGACAGCGCGTAAATGACCATTAGTATCAGTTTTGTAGAGAAGCCCCGTAGGCTGATTATTTGAGTCTTTTATAAAAGCACAGGCAATATCCGCAAGTTGTATCAGGTCTTCAGGGTCAGTGGAACTGGTAGCCAGGGTAAGAAGGAGAGGGGAGGGGAGTTTTGAAAAAAGAGTTTTGTCGATATCTTCATTCTTAAATAACGTACTCAAAGAAAGATCTTTTTTGGGAGCCAGACTGATACGTTCTGGATCTTTTGCGCTGGCATCAGCCCATTCTTTGTCAATATAGGTTGATCCACGAAAGGAAAAAGGATTGGGTATTTCAAAGATCCAGTCGGCCCCTTCAACCTTCACATCACCTTCAGGATAATTAACAATATTATCACATTGTTCACCAGATTCAAACTGACCCAGCGTTTCGATATTCGTTTTATTCCGCAGGTTTCGAACCGTATATTCAGGTTTGTGGATTCCGTAAACAAATGACCCTTTCGGGCTAACGCAGGTTCGTAGTTTCATAATTTTTTTAATTGGCTTTCTGATGTTAGAAGTTCATCTCTGTTTTTTACTTCTACGGTTCGAAATTCCTTGTTCGATATTCTGCGGTTCTCTTTTCCTTCCATATCCGCCACCACCAGGAGTTCTGATACAAATAGAATCGCCTTTTTCCAATCGGACAGAATTCTTACCGCCAATATCAATTGTTTGCTCGTCTTGAGTGATGGTATTCCTGCCGCATTGTCCGTTTTCGCCGCCATAAAGTCCATGGGGTGCTAGTATTCGGCGCTCTGAAAGGATGGAAACCTGCAGGGGAGCAAGAGCCTCAATCTCTCGAATCAGGCCATCGCCACCACAATATTTTCCGTCACCACCTGAGTTTTTACGAAGTGCAAACTGTTTTAACAACACAGGATATCGTTTTTCAAGGATCTCAGGATCGGTGATACGGGTATTCGTCATATGAGTGTGTACTCCTGATTGTCCGTTCCAGCCAGGACCTGCTCCTGCGCCACCGCCAATGGTTTCGTAATACCCAAATTCCTCATTACCAAAGGTCAGATTGTTGGTGCAGCCCTGAGAATCAGCAACAGCTGCAAAGGCCTTAAAGATGACATCTGTGATGCGTTGTGACGTAAGTACATTGCCACCAACAACCGCAGCATTTTCGCTTGGATCAAGGAGTGAACCGGGATCAGTTTTTATGGTGATCGGAGTAAGACAGCCTTGATTAAGAGGAATATCCTTGCCAATAAGACAACGCAGACAGTAGAGAATTGCAGAACGTACCACGGCCTGTGGGCAATTCAGGTTACCTTGCATCTCTTTTCCGGTTCCACGAAAATCAAAAAGTGCCTCACCAGTGTCAGGTTCTATCTTGATGGATAGGTGAATTTCCGTGCCATCGTCGAGTGCGTCCATACTCTTTAAAATAAAAGATGCGTTCCCTGACTGTTGATTGGCGATTTTCTTAAGCATTTCACGAACTGCCTGTTCTGCATTATTTTGGATATGCTTCATATAAGCCATTACCACAGGAAGGGTGTATTTCTCCATCATTTCATCGAGGAGGTTTATGCCGATTCTGTTTGCAGCAATCTGTGCTTTAATATCTGAAATATTATCAGCAGGATTTCGTGCGGGAGCAATGGGCGGTGTGTGCATTGGATCTGCAAAGTCTGTCAATACACGTTTGAGTTCTTTTTCCTGAAATTTTCCCTTTGTAACAATCTTAAGTGATCGTATTGCTGCCCCCTCTTCCGCAAGGCAGGTGGAGAAAGGAGGCATGGAACCGGGACTGATACCACCGATATCTGCATGATGTCCGCGATTTGCAAGAAAAAAGACGATGTTATTTTTATTCCATACCGGGGTGATAACTGTGAAATCAGGGAGATGTGAGCCTCCTGTTGCCGGATGGTTGGAAAGCAAAACATCTCCTTCTGCAAGTGTATCGCCATATACCGAAATCTGTTTTTTTATCATCTCGCCCATGGCGCCAAGATGAACGGGAATATGAGGTGCATTGGCAACTAGATCACCATTTTGATCAAAAACAGCACAGGAAAAATCAAGGCGCTCTTTAATGTTTGTTGAAATAGCCGTCTTTTGCAGAGTCCTGCCCATCTGTTCTCCGATGGACATAAATAGATTACTGAAAATAGAGAGTTGAATAGGATCCACACTGGTTGAAAACTGTGACTGAAAACGTTTTGGCAGGGTGATTATAATATCGCCATATGCGTTACGGCGTGCGATATTGCCAGGTTCGATTAAGATAGTAGATCCATCCTGGATAATAAGAGCAGGCCCCTCAATTATTTGTTCCTGTGGTATATCCAAAAGTAAAAAGACAGGAGTGGGGAGATATCCATCTTGAAAGAAACACTCAACACTTGTGGTCTGGCAAAGTTTATTATCTGTGTTGTGGAGTATAGGTCTTGGCAGGGGCGTGTCGTTTCCGGAAATTCGCACTCTGATATCGTCCACCAGGATATCACGATCTTTCAGGAGAAAACCATACTCCCGTTTATACTGCTGCCTGAAAAGTTCTTGTGGTGAAGTCTCGTCCTGCAGCTCTATCATTATTGCGCTGTCAGTCCCTTGAAACCTGAGGTTCAGGTAGCGTGTGATGGCGATTTCGGATTTTTCACGACACTGACGATCAAATTCTTGAAGAGCACTTTGTTCAAGCCTTGTCAGACGCTCATCTAATAGTTTGCGGTTATGATCATTCAGAACATTTGCAGCAGATTCCTGTTTGTCCACTACAATATCGGCAAGAGACATTCCAAGGGCCGAAAGAATACCTGCATGGCGATGGATAAAAACAGTGCTAATGCCAAGAGATGCAGCAACTCCACAGGCGTGTTGGCCACCGGCACCACCGAAACAGGCAAGTACATGCTCTTTTATATCGTAGCCGCGCATAACAGATATTTCCCGAATGGGTCGGCACATGGTTTCATTGGCGACGGCAAGAAAACCAAGGGCAATTTCCTCAGCTGTTCTGAGCTTTAAGCCATGCTTTTGGGCATCATGGTTAATCTCTTTTGTTATCTTTTCAAAGGCTATGTGTACTTCGCTGATATCAAGAGCCAGATTTTCGTCAGGGCCAAATATCTTCGGGAAAAATTCGGGCTGTATTCGACCTAAAAAAAGATTGGCATC
>JAOZLI010000064.1 GCA_029934915.1 Desulfocapsa sp.
TGAGTAGCAATAAAGCCAATGTTCGAATATTACTGAGTAATGGTGAAGTTGAAGCAGTGCTCGAATCAGCCCCGCCACATGGTAGGAAAAGCATAAAGCCAGTGAAGCCAGAAAAAAAGGCGTTGTTGATATGGTCTTTTCTCCTTTTCCTACTGGCCTATGTTTTATTTCGATAAACATAATGTAAGACAAGGTACCGGTGAAGAAGATTTGTAGCTTACAACTGCACAACTCTTCTCCGTCTATCTTTCTTGGGGAGGTTGGAATATCGGCGATGTCCAAGTGATAACGTGTGGTTGTCAAAATGATGATTTAACATTTGTGAGTCTTGTAAAAAGCACGTGATAAAAACCGTATGTTATCGGTCATTCCTTGAATGTAATCTTTAGTTGCCCATTCTGAGTTTCAATGGATTCAACACCATCTGCGAAAAGTTGCCAGAAACCTTCGTCACCGCCAAATTCGTGCACAAGATCGATGTTTTTCAATCCACCAAGCCAGGCATTTGGAATAGGCACTCCCATAAGCTTGACTCCCTTCAAAACAACAACCGGCTGCCCATTTCGGTAGGCGAGCTCCAGTCCGGCTGCAGCGCGCAGGACTTTACCACCAAACATAGGGAAATCCTGATCCAGAGGGATGCGTAACCTGGCACTAATCAAATCGTCAGCCATATCAACAGCAACCTTTGTTGCTAAATCAGTATTTTTTGCGATCATTGCATTCAGTTCACGCTCTGTGAATAGAATATCTCTAATAGCTCCTTTTTCAGTATATGCTTCAGGCTGTAATGGAGCGTTAAGGTCCTCTACTGACTCCTTTGTCTTAATATTTACTGGTTTTTTTTCAGAAATATTCTGCTGAGGGTCGGGCTCCATTGAAAAACCAAAACTGTTAAGCTTTTCAGATAACAGCTGTTCCTCATGACCACTTAACACCACAGGAGTAAATTGTGACGGAAAGATATACGTTTTGGCAACCCAAAGCGTAATCGCTGTGGTTATTAGGGCAGTCAGTAAAACTATTCCAACTACCTGCAAGCAACCAAACTTTTTTGTATCCTTCAATTCATTGTTTAATTCAGTCATGGGAGGCTACTATTTGAAAAGTTTACCGGCAAGACCCAAAACGCCTTCCACTCCACCAATGGAATCGAGAATGGAGCCACCACTACTACCATTATCCACCATCTGCGGCAGAGCTTCGGATAATCCTCCGGCAGCCTCGTCTGTGCTAATCCCGAGTTTTGAAGCAAAAGCAGCTATTTTATCGGAACCAAGAACACCACTGATTTGCTCGGGAGATATCCCCTCATTAGCTCCATTACCCAACCATGATGAAACCATTCCACCTAAACCGCTGGCGTTCATGTTCGTCATCAACGAACCAATATCAAAACCGCCATCACCATCGGTTAAACCGGATAATGCACTAGTTAGAGAACCTAAATCTAGATTACTTCCGGCATCGCCACTGAGATCGCTTTTACTAAACATTGATGCTCCTACTTGAAGTAGTTCGTTCATATCCATAACTTTTTTCCTACCTGTTGTTTTAATAAATATTTTTCCCATAACTACAACTGATATGCTATTGCTAAAACAGCGACTAATATTAACCAGCACAAACGTAGTAAGAATAAATACTACTCTTTACTGGTCCAAAAGTCTAATAGGTTAGTTGTAGCAAGCGAAACAAACTCAACAAAGAGGACCTTAAAAGCTCAATATCAAACTTATCATTAGGGTCTTTTTCAAAGTGATGTTCTAAATACTCTTGAATCATATCTTTTGTAAGCTCACCAGAAGTAACACAAAAATATCCGCGAGCCCAAAAGTGTCGCCCCCAGTATCGTTTTTTTACATGAGGAAACTCTGCAAATATCTTTTGGGACACCCTGCCCTTTACCCGTCGCATAATATCAGAAGAAGATATATTCGGAGGTGCAGACACCAAGATGTGAACGTGGTCCTTGCTGACAACGCCACGCAATATTTGAATTTCAAAATATTCACAGGTTTGGCGAACCAACTCACGTACCCGAAGAGCAAGATCTCCTTAAAGTACATGATATCGATACTTTGTTACCCAAACAAAATGATATTCGATTTTATATTTTGTATGACTCCCTCGACGATATTCTATGCAAACAACCATAAACCAACCGCTAGCATAATGCTACCCGTCTAAAGACGGGGGTTTAAACCTTAAGCAGGAACAATGAAAATTGACGACCAGAAAGTAACCGAAGCATTCATTGCTGTGGCAAGTGACTATATACAAATGGCTAAAGATGTTGATTCGGCCAGGAACCTTGCATACTTGGCTGTTATCGCCTGGAATATTTCTTTGTATCCTCAAGCTAGATTATCAAAAAAATTAATTTAATTGCTCGTGAATACGAAAAAAGCAATCCTGGTGTTGTTAAAGCAGAATTGCTCGCACATGATCTGCAAGCACTGGTTGACAAAAAACAAAAGAAATTTTCAGATCTCAGAAGGAATATTACGAAAATCGGTGTTGAAGAAAAGGGAGAGGAATATGAGATCACCACCGAATCCATATATTTCGAGCTTCAATAAAAAAGCGCCAGAACTATTTTGTTTCGCATTGTTGAATGGTCAACATATCTCCCCTGCAGGTTGACTCAAGCAGTATTCCAAAAAGAGAACAGGGCAATGGCCACCTTACCCATTTAAGCAAAATCGCAAGTAATCTTATTCTTGATCGTCGGTTGGATCTGTGTCATAAAATGAACGTTTCCCCGAGGCGGATTCGTCCTTAATTCATTTGCGTATATTTACGGGCAAATGGCCGTAATACCCTGAAATTGAAAAATGCCAAAACTCAATAAGTGTCATCGATAGTGACCTTTGATTTTGGCATTTGTTTTTGCACACCATTTGCAGATGGATTAAGGGCACAGTAGTGTTTCGTATTCAAGTGACACAAACCCTGGTTTTGGGCACGAGGATAAAAGACTCCTTGAAATCATACGCAAAAGCCCCATTCGCACTTAGGTCTCATTCAACAATAACTTCGTATTCTGAGGCGCAATATAAACATTTAGAAAAATGCTTTACAATTATTTAATCCTCAACGTAGCTCGGCTACGCCTGCAGTTAAATAATCGAAAATCATTTCTCTAAACATTCATCTCACACCTCATAATTACGAAGTTATTGTTGAACAAGCCCTTAATGTGAGCCCATCCCCTTGATTGCGCGCCGCTACATCTAGCCATCTTTCAAAAGAGCCAGTAACTCGTTGGTGGATATTTTTCCGCTCATGTCACTGCCATCCAGGAGATTGTCGGCAAGATCACGTTTTGTTTTATGCAGCGCCACAATCTTTTCTTCAATGGTGTCTTTGACCACTAAACGGTATACGGTAACAGGGCGTTGCTGGCCTATGCGATGGGCTCGATCAGATGCCTGGTCTTCCACAGCCGGATTCCACCAGGGATCCATATGGATGACATAATCAGCAGCGGTGAGATTTAAGCCTGAACCTCCGGCTTTGAGGCTGATGAGAAACAGGTCTCCTTTTCCAGATTGAAAATCTTTCACTCGTTTAGTCCGTTGTTTAACGGGTGTCGAACCATCGAGATACTGATAGCTTATTCCCAGGCTGTCCAACCGTTCACGCAGGAGAGATAAATGCCCGACAAACTGGCTGAATACCAGTGCTTTATGGTTGTTTTCAAGGAGTTCCTGGACAATGTTCGTGAACACCTTGAGCTTGGAACTGGCCAGTGCCAGGTCGGGAACCACAAGCTGCGGGTTACAACAAAAACGCCTGAGTCTCGTGATTTCGGCAAGCACCTGCATATGTTGTCCCCCTTGAGCGTTATCTTCACCCGCGATAACCTCAAGGGCCTGTTGTCGTTGCGCTTCGTACATGGCAGACTCTTCAGGACTCATCTCCACCTGCATGGTTACTTCTGTTCGCGATGGGAGTTCCTGTAAAACATCCTGTTTAAGTCGACGCAGAATAAAGGGTTGGATAAGTTTTTTCAGCCTTCTGGCTGCTTCCTTATCGTTATATTTTTCAATGGGGATCGCAAATTTCTTTTTAAAACCTTCGTAGGAGCCAAGCAGGCCGGGATTAATAAATCTGTATAGATTCCACAACTCACCAAGATGGTTCTCAATGGGGGTTCCCGTGGTGATAATTCTAAAATTCGCCTGCAGAGCCATGGCAGCTTTCGATCGTTTTGTTTGCTTGTTTTTGATGGCCTGCGCTTCATCGAGTACGATGGTTTGCCATTGTACAGATGAGAGGAGCTCTGTCTCCGTTTGCAGGAGGCCATAACTACAGACCATCATGTCGAAGGGTGCGAGTTTGTTGATAGCTTTCTTTCTGTCTCCATCTGCAAAGTTGAGGACGTTCAAGGTGGGGGCGAAACGTTTTGCCTCTTCTTCCCAGTTCATCATCACCGAGGTGGGGGCAATGATGAGTGTCGGCCCTTCAGGGGCACCGAGCAGGATTGCAGCAAGTGCCTGTACGGTTTTTCCAAGTCCCATATCATCAGCCAGGCAGGCACCCACGTTCCAGGAAGACAAACGGGCCAGCCAGGAAAACCCCTCTTCCTGGTAATCACGTAGGTGTGCTTGCAGGGTGGAGGGCAGCAGCGGCTCTTTGATGTTTTGGAATCGCTTTATATTCTTCTTCCAGTGTGTATCCGTTTTACAGCTTCCCACCTCTTCGATGAAATCTTCCAGAGCAAGACCGGCGAGCGGATTGAGACGAAAGCCTTTACCGTGGGTTTCGGAGTATGCGCGCAATTCATCCAGACGTTTTTTGAATGCTCTATTTAAAGCAAGAAATCTGCCGTCATCCAGTTGGATAAAACGATTTTCGGACCCACTGGTTAACTGCAGGAGTTTTTTCATGTCAAGGGTAAGGTTTTTGTCCACCTGTAGCGATCCGGTGACACCAAACCAGTCATTATCCCGTTTTATTCCCATGGAAAAATTTGCAAATGAACTCTCGGGCATTACCTGAATACTCTCCCCTTTAGGCCATTCAATAACAACTTTTTTCTTTATCTTTTGCAGCTCAGTCAAAAGCTCCAGGCATTCTTCCGGCTCCTCGATAGCAAAATCATAGTCAAGGCTGTCCGTATGGCCGAGGCTCGCACAACTCTCGATGATTGCATTGGCCGTCTTTTTCTCTTTGTTGAGGTTACGATTTGTCTGTAACTGGCACCCGTCAATTTCTGCCATTACCGTTTTTCCACCGCTGCCCGGTTTATAGTAGGAGCCTCCATCACGAAAAGGGCGGTTGAGAAATTCCACCTGTAATCCCTCTCCCATGGGAAGAAGGTGAATATGAGGGCGCATATCAGCGGTAACTTTTTTAATATTAGCAGATTCTCCAACTCCAATATCTGAATGGATTGTCAGCACTTTGGCGACGGCACCTAAAGCCTTCAACACCGCCTCTTTAGCGCTGGAGGGGACAGTGACAGACGACCCTATAATGTCGGCAACTTTTCTGAAATCATCGTCAATGGCAACATATTGCAGGCGGGTGGGACTTTCCTGGATGATTGTATAGTTTCCTGCCTCTTGCAGGGGAGGGTGTAGGGAAATTACATAGTCTTTTTTCTTTTTCAGCACGTGGAGCTCGGGTGCTCCTTTTACAATCTCCAGCTGTACCGATGGACTGTCTTGTAAAAAAAGGAGCGGGTGGCCAATAAGAGCTGGAATTGTAAGACTTTCGTCGAAGTCGTACGTTGTTTTGGAGTGGCCGTAATAGCCATATCCCGATCCGTAGTCCTTTTCGATTGTGTTGACGACTCTTCTGTCCTGATCATTCAGGTAGGGAAGGCTTGCTGCATCTTTATAGAGTGTGGATAGAGCAACGGCACGTCCCTTGGTCCATTTGCCATTTTTGCTCAATTTTTGCAAGCGAGGCGCGATCTCACAGGTGCCATACTTTTTGAAGTATTTGACCAGCCAGACAAGGCGTTCTGCTTTGGCCGTTGTTTCGCTTTTTCCACCATCAGCAAAACTGGACAGGGCGTTGAGGACATTCTCCCAGTTTTTTTTGGGTTGAATTATTTTACAAAGATCCGGCAGAGGGCAAAATTGCAGGAGATCCTGGTAATGCTCTTTATTTTCTTGTGTATCTCCCAAAAAAGAGAGTTGCAAGGCTGCAGTCTCCTTGGCAAACCAGAGGTACTCGTTGAAGTCCGCTTTGGATAAGAGATCTTCTAGTATGTCAGTCGCATACGTAGGTATATCCTTTCCCTGCCAGCTCAGTGTCAAAAAAGCGATAAAGATAGAAGGATAATCGTAGTATTCTCCATATTCTGTGCTGTGGCCTTTGGCTTCTGCTTTTTTCTTCTGTCCCTGGGCGAAGAGAATGGTCTGCTCCAGATCGTCATAGGCACCTATGGAAAAATGAGTAGTCTGGCTTTTGATAAATGGTATCAGGTCTTGTGCTCGTTTTACATTTTCATGACTCCCGGATTGCAACAGAGCAACAAGATGAAAAAGACCCGCGAAATTACAATAGGCTACTTTCTTTTTGCGAGTTTCCTTTCGCATGAGTCGCAGACCCTTGTCGTAGAGCAGCAGCGATTCTTCCATCTTTCCCTCAAGGAGTGCCAGCCATCCCTGATAGCTCAGTTGAAATGATGATTCGGGCCATATTCCCAGAAATGTTTTGGCCTCATCTATCTCTCCTCTGCAGATGAGGTGTAGGACATGTATTGCGAGTAATTGCTCGGGGATAGTTCCTTTTTCTTTGCTATAGCGAGCTATGACATCGGTCAGATGTTGCGCTGGTTGTAGAGTGGAAAAGGCATTGTTTAATGCTGGAATCAAAAAGTGTGACAATATTTCCGGTGATAAATCCATCAGCATATTTTCATCAAAGGGGTTGGTGAGCACTATCTCGTAAGGATGGTCATTCTGAAAATCAATAGGATGTTGCCTTTGCAGGGTGTTGAGGATTTTATTCAGTTGCTCAGCGTTTCGTTTTCGATAAAAAGCAATCCTGAAATCACGCATTCCCAGGTCGAAACTGTCATAGACGGATTCGAATCCCCAGGAGGATTTGGTGGGGATCTCTTTTTGTACTGCCATGGCCAGTGCTTCAAAGCTCTTGTCTTTAATGGCCTCGCGAGTCATCAATTCTATTGTTTCCTGGTAGCACTCCATGCCGAATCTGTCCATCTCCACAAGGCCCTGTTCCACCAGAGGGGTAAGGAGAGCTGTTATGTCTTTTACGAGAAACATTTTTCCGTTTGCATTTCGGATTCCGGCACGATTCAAACACTTCATTAACCGGGTTTTGGAAATTTTTGTATAAATCAGTGACAAACATTTCAGTACATTTTGTGATGTGGGTGAAAGGCCTGGGTAAAGTGACAGGAAGGTTTGCTGGAGAGGGCTGTATTCAATAGTTGGCATGGTCTTGTTCCGGGTGCTGTTAGATTTTTCGTATGAGATGTTCTTTTTTGCAGATGTCCCGTAAAAGTGCAAATTGGACAAGGGCTTTCTGCAGCGTTTCTTCAGGATGGCTGCATTTGAAATAGATATTTCCCTGCAGGTAATCGGTGAAAAAGCGAAGACCGAGTTCAAAGGTGATGGCCTGAATTCCATCGTAAATATACTCTTTGTCTATCTGGCTGAGAAGGTGATCAGTCTCCAGGAAGTAGCTATTCAGTGTGGTTTTACAGAGATCAAGGTCAAATTTCGTGTCAGCAGGTTTGTCTGCCTTTCCACCGGTCTTACAGATGGAACGTAGACAATCTCCAATGTCATGTTGTAGCAAACCGGGGCCAACGGTGTCGAGATCTATGATGCTTACCGCTTTTCCACTTTTCTTATCAAAGAGAATGTTGCCAAGCTTAGGATCCCCATGGATTATTCTTTGCCTGATTTGGCCATTATTTGCTGCCCGCTCCAGTGAAAGTGCAGTTTCCCGATTTGTTTCTATAAGCTTGTGACAATATTTGATTTCGGATGATGTCTTTTGGGTATTCTGCAGCGAATCGTAACAATTCAGGTAGGAAGACAGGTGGTGGAAGCCTGGAAGAGGGATCTTGAGTTTCCTTATATCAAGGCCATCCACTCTTGTATGGAAATGACCAAGAGCCCATCCTGTTTGCGCTGCCTGCAGGGGCGTTTGCAGGCTTGTAACAGAAATGCTGCGGTCAATGTAGGATAGTGCACGCCAAAGTCCATTATCCTTCTCTTGGATCGATAATTTTCCCGTGAGTGTCGGAAGAAGAATAACATCTTCCCAGCGCTGGTCTGCCGGTTTTGCTGTGGTGGACAAATGTTGGCTCAGGATTTGTAAATTGTGGACAAGTCGCTTCGGAAAGGGGAAAACCTGCGCATTGATGCGTTGCAGGACAATGTTTTTTTCAGTTGAATGTGCCAGATAGGTGTCGTTGATATTTCCCTCTCCAAGAATACAGATCTGTACGGTTTCTGGATGAGTGAAATAGTGTTTGAGAATCTCCAGGGAAGGAAAAGACGATGTCATGACGTTTCTTTTTCCTCTGCCGCACGTCGATAATGGGAACTGCGTTGCAAGAAAGGTCGTTCGATATAGCGATAGGACAGGAATGATGTTGCCAGAATAGTGAGAATCAGACCAGCAAAGGCGAGCCAGGGATCCCGGTCAAAAAGGGAGTATGTCGTGAAAATTTGGAGAATCGGGAAGTGATAAATGTATACCCCGTACGACATGTCGCCGAATTTTCCCCAGTTACCCAGAGATGGGAGAATCAGTGCAAAAGCAATAACTGCAATCCCCAGCGCCAGTGGATAAAATCCTTTAAAGAAGAGAGACTCCTGAAGAAGGAAGATGATGCAGGAAAAGGCCAGTGCCTGTTTCCAGTATTTCTTGAATAGAGCAAAGTAGAGATATAGTCCGCCACCACTCAGGAAAAAGCTAAGCTGACCGGGAAGTTGTTTCTCAAGTTTTAGATATATTTCCAGGGGATTTGTGAAGTGGAGATAGAGGAACGTGGCCGACCAGATAAGAGATGCAAGGTACAGTACACAGAGTACAAGCCACTGTTTTTTTAGCTTGAGGAGCATAAAGATAAGAGGCACAGAGAGATAAAACATTAGCTCTATTTTGATGGTCCACAGTGGTGCATTAATAACCTGTAATGGATTACCGGTGAAAATTCCGGGAAGATCGGGTTGTAAAAAATTTAAGAAACCAAGATTTGAAAAAAGATAGCGAAACCAGTCCCTACTAAAAAGAAGGTCTCCCGGTGTTTCAACAAAGAGCAAAGGTAAAAGTGCAGCTGCCAGCAGCACCACAGTGAAATAGGCAGGATAAATACGTCGAACTCGTTTGTTTAGATAGGACAGGGGGGTGGAAGAACGCTGAAAACTTCTGAAAATTAAAAATCCACTGAGCACAAAAAAACAGTCGACAGCAATACCCGAATGGAAATATTTGGTGAGTGGGGTAAATACTGAAATTCCACTTACTTCTGCAAGGTGGGCAAAGCATACACTGAATGCCAGAAACAGACGTAGAAGATCAAAATTGTTTTTATGTGGGATATCTGCCACTAAATATACCGGGTGACTGGTTCTACCTTTGGGGACCAAGCCTTTGGGGGATCAATCCAGTTTGCTGCAATAACAGGTTTAAAGTAGGTTGTGGTTGAGTGTAGCGAAACCCAACAGTTGCTATGATGTTGGGTTTCGCTACACTCAACCACAACCTACAATGTTTCAAATCCCATATTTCCCAAGGTAGAACTAATTAAGAGAATTAAGCGCTAAATATCCAGCATTTTATTTTGCTTTCCGGAAAGTGCAATAGAAAATGGTAAATGAGTAGTCATTCATTTTTTTCTTTTAAAAACTTGACTTTTTTAGTTTTCCTGTTATTGCTTGCTCCTGAATATTAGCTTTAGCTAAAGTAATAATATTTATCATTATTTTATGGCAACTGACTCGAATATTGAAGAATGGGCAGTTGCTCTTTCTATTCTTTTAACGGAGGAAGTACAATGAAGAAAACATTTTTAAAGTCAATCGTAACTGCCGGATGTTTGCTGGCTCTCACCTGTGGACCCGCTCTTGCGAGTGGAAGTAAAGCGCATAAACCAAGCCCGGATGAAGCAATTGCCATGCTGAAGGCTGGTAATGAGCGTTTTGTAACCGGTAAAGCAACTCAGCCGCATACTACTGCTGCCCGTCTTGCTTTGGCAGGAACGGAAGACCAGGGTGATCACGCCTATGCCACAGTAATCACCTGTTCGGATTCCCGTGTTCCTGTGGAGATTCTTTTTGATTCTGGTGTTATGGATCTCTTTGTTATTCGTGTGGCTGGAAACGTACTTGATGTTGATGAAGCAGGATCTGTTGAATATGGCCTGGCCCACGTAAACACCCCCGTGTTTGTTGTGCTTGGCCATACTCAATGTGGTGCTGTAACAGCTGTTACAAACGCAGTTCAGGGACATGGACATCCTCTTGAACGTAATATCCCACCCCTTGTTGACAATATTATTCCTGCAGTGAAGAAAGCAATTGCAGATAATCCTAAAGCACATGGCGCAGATGTTATTCCATTTGCAATTGTGGAAAATGTATATCAGGGAATTGAAGATCTGTTTATGAAAAGCCCTGTGTCCCGTGATATGGTGAATGCAGGTTCTGCTAAGATCGTTGGTGCTATTTATGATGTATCCAACGGTAAAATCGAATGGCTGCCAGAGGCCAAAACAACTGAGATTCTGAAAAAAGTTGAAGCCGATCCTAAAAGAGCTATGAACGCAATGGCAGAATAACTG
>JAOZLI010000293.1 GCA_029934915.1 Desulfocapsa sp.
GCAGGACCGACGCTGCCATTGCTTTAAGTTGGACAGAGTCGCCCTGCTTCAGTTTTACAGCCAGGTTTTCCGGTGGAAAATCGAAAGGAGTTTCACGTCCGGTGTCGATGATCTGCTTCCAGGTAGCTTTTTTCCGGTGCACAGATGGGAGAGTGAAGCTTACGGTTCCCGAGCGTTGGCCGTTAAACATTATAAAGAAATCATCTCCCTTCCCCTGTCCTTTGAGCAGAAAAGACAGGGTGTGGCAATCGCTATCCCAGTTTTCAGTGTCAGGCTCCAGTGCCTGCCATAGGATTTCCTGATTAGGCCCGTGGTTAAAAAAAGTGCGCCTTCGAAATATCATATTGTCTTTTCGAAGTTTGATACATTTCTTGAAAAATTGAAGTAAACTACTGTTTTTATCCGCGAGTTTCCAGTTAAGCCAGCTTGAGCGGTTGTCCTGACACCAGCTGTTGTTGTTGCCCTTTTGTGTACGACCGAATTCGTCTCCCGCAGTGATCATGGGAACTCCCTGGGAGAGAATAAGAAGCAGTGCAAAACTGCGAATACGCCTCATGCGCATACGTTGTACGTTTGCACTTCTAGTCACCCCTTCGATACCACTGTTCCAGCTGATGTTGTGGTTGTCTCCATCACGATTTTCTTCTCCGTTATTCAAGTTATGTTTTTCTTCATAACTTACAAGGTCGTAGAGGGTGAATCCGTCATGGCTTGTAATAAAATTAACTGAGTTGCAGGGGGAGCGTGCACTGGTCTGGTAGAGATCGGAGCTACCTGCAATACGGGTGGCCAGATCCGCCACAGAATTACTGTGGCCGGCCATAAAAGAGCGAATATCATCTCGGAATTTTCCATTCCATTCAGCCCAGCGACTGTCCTTGGAAAAACTGCCAACCTGATATAATCCTGCAGCATCCCAGGCCTCGGCAATGATTTTTGTGTCGCGAAGAATGGGATCCTGGGCAATCAGTTCAATAAGAGGAGCTTTCTTTAGTACCTGTCCGTCGCTGTCTCGTCCAAGAATGGAGGCAAGGTCAAAGCGAAATCCATCAACGTGCATTTCCATAACCCAGTAACGAAGTGATTCGCGGATAAACTCCCGGACAACGGGGTGGTTGCAGTTAAAGGTGTTACCACAACCGGAATAGTTCATGTATTCATGCTTGTAATCCTGGGCTAAATGGTAATATATACTGTTGTCGATGCCTCGGAAGCTTGTAGTGCTTCCACCGTAGCTGCCTTCGCCCGTATGGTTGTAAACCATATCCAGAATGACCTCGATACCAGCCTGATGCAGCTTGAGAACCATGGTTTTGAACTCATTGATGTGCTGCTCCGGTTTTGCTGCAAAACCTGACTTTAAAGCACAGAAGGAAATCGGATTATAGCCCCAGTAATTTTTTAATCGTTTGCCTGTCTTGGGAGCAAAAAAGACATTGTCATTTTCATCCCATTCTGTCACGGGCATGAGTTCTACGGCGGTGATTCCTAAGTCTATGAGGTAGGGAATCTTCTCTATAATACCAAGATAGGTTCCAGGATGGCTGACGTCCGAGCTTTTGCTCTTTGTAAAGCCACGCACATGAAGCTCGTAAATTACAGAATCCACCATGGGAGTTTTTAGTGGTCTATCCTGTTGCCAGTCAAAATCATGATTTGTCAGTTTGCACAGAGGGATATTGGGCCTGGGATATTTTTTCCCCCACTTACGACTTTTAATATTCTGGCAGAGTGGATCGAGGAGGACTTGATTCTTATTGTAAATGAGTCCTTTCTGTTCGATCTCTTTTTCTCCATCAAGCAGGTAGCCATAACAAAAGTCCCGTTCCTCTGTGTGCAGAAAAATATGCCAGATATCTCCCGTTCGATTAGTTTCCGGATTAAAGACGATTTCGATTATGTCAGACGATTTTTTTTTGTTGTTTAATTGAATGACCAGACTGACAGATGTTGCATGCCTTGAAAAAAGGGTGAAATTAATTCCGTGTTCAAGTGTTGTTGCACCGCCTGGGAGAGGAAGTCCTCTTTCAGGAATAAATAATATTTTTTCCTTGATCATAATGGTAACTATTATTATAGTTAGTTTCACATTGTAGGACTTGGACAGGTCTTCTGCTTTCAGAATAAAGAATACACCAGCAGAGGGAAAAGGTGAAGGGCTTGATTGTTAAGGCCAAATAAAAGGAGTTTGTTATGGGCATGTTTCAGAAATTGAAAATCGGTGGCACAGTAACCCCTGCGATTGACTGGGAGCTGACACCAGATCTGACTTTTGGCACTTTTGAATCCTGGGGCGGCCGTGAAAGCGTCCGAAGCAGGGTTAGTGATACTGAACGAGTATATTACTTTTTCGTTGATGCCTGGGAGGATGTACCTAAACTTTGCCTGATGGAGCGTGGGGTGAAGCATGCCGAAGTTTTGGCAGAGATAGATGCTCCCGTAGAAATGATTCAAGCCTGCGTAGCTCAGCAGGGAACATCGTCACTGTTTGAGAAAAGTTATGCTATTGACAGTACAGTTAAGGATTGGCTCATAACCAATGTTATGGAGTCGGGTGATGATTCAAAGGTCATTCCTATCATAAAAGAGATCATTGTTGAAGACATGGGTGAAGCTCTAGTTGCCCTGGCTGATTCGGATTTTTCCGGCGCGGTGACAACGCTTCCACGTGAAGCATCGTATATTCAACAATCTGAAGTTGCCTCATTGATGAAAAAATGGAATTTTTTTGAGGCTGAACATAATCCTGAAGGGTCTTTTGCGAACCACTTGGTAGATACAGGAGACGGACTCACGGTGGTGGATCAGCAGACAGGGCTCATGTGGCAAAAAGGTGGCCTCGATATCACCGCTATCCGAACCATGCTGCGAAACATCGAAAAAGTGAATCAGGAGGATTACGCTGGCCATAATGACTGGCGCATGCCGACTATTGAAGAAGCCATGTCTCTTATGGATCCTGTTCAAAACAGTAAAGGAACCTACCTGCAGCCATGTTTTTCTAAGGAACAGCCCTTTATTTTTGTGGCGGCTAAACGTAAACCGGGTGGCTATTGGTTTGTGGATTATAAACAGGGTCGGGCGTTCTGGTCATCTGGTACCATTCCTGGCGCTTTTGCCAGGCTTTGCCGTACCGTGTAGCTGGTAGCGCAGTGATGTTTAAGTGATTCTGAAAAGTTGCCGATTCGCTTAACGTGCTGGAATTAACTTTAGAGGCATAGGGTCGATTCTGCTATTGACTGCATGGTCGCACTCAATTTGGGCTTTGAAGTGGAGACATGCAATCGGCAGATATACGCATAAAGCAATCCAAATCAAGAAGTCAAGGGCAGACTT
>JAOZLI010000294.1 GCA_029934915.1 Desulfocapsa sp.
ACACAACTAACCGGGCAAGCAAAGAGTTACCATAGTCCCTTCCCCCAGCACGCTCTGCACATCGACATCACCATTATGAGCCTGGACAATATGTTTAACAATGGCAAGGCCAAGTCCTGTCCCTCCAAGTTTTCGACTTCTCGCCTTATCGCTTCGATAGAAACGTTCAAAAAGGCGCGGCAGATGTTCTGCCCCTATTCCCACGCCAAAATCCTGTACCACAATTTCGATTCCAGAGTGTTTAGCATCCGTTTTCCTGCCCCCTCCTATCAGGATATTGCTTCCTTCCGGGCTATATTTCACAGCGTTAATAATCAAATTAACCACTGCCTGTTCCAGCAATACCATGTGCATGGAGACAAATAAATTATCCGGGCAATCAAGTTGCAGTGTTATCTGTTTCTTCGTGGCAGTCGGCATACAGGAATTAACGGCCTCTTCAAGCACAGGTTTTAGATTTTCTAAAACCAGTTCTATTTTTTCAGCCTCCTCCTGCTCCTCAATACGTGATAAAAGAAGAAGATGATCTATTATTGCGTTTAAATGATTCGCTTTTCGTAACGCCACTTCCAAAAAGCGAACGCTGTTTTCTTTATCTTCCAGATTATCATCGAGAACTGTCTCCACATAGCCCTTGATGGAAGTTATGGGGGTTTTCAATTCGTGCGATACATTGGCGACAAAATCTTTACGCATTTTTTCGAGTAAGCGCATCCTGGTAACATCGTGAAGTACCAATAACAAACCAAAAATATTTTTATTTTCATCGTACAAATGCACAGCATTTGCCTGCAGAAACAGATTTGCACCATCGGCTTCAAGCTCAATTTCAGCTTCTACAGTAACTTCACTTTTCTTTGCCTCTTCTATCAAGTGCAACAGGTCGATATTACGAGTCAACTCCTGCACTGATTTTCCCAGGCTCATACTCCTGTTTAGATGTAACAGTTCAGAAGCGGAACTATTTAAACTAACCAGCCTGTCACTTGCATCAATGGTCAACACCGCTGCCAACATAGAATCAAGAACGGTCTGCAATTCGTTTTTCTGGTGAAGGATTGTAGAAATCCTACCCTGTAGCTGGTCAGCCATAGAGTTCAATGCCTGGGACAGGGTAGCAAGTTCAGTGGATGCATGCTCCGGCGGGATCAGATGTGGTGAAAACTGACCAACAGCAAAACGCTCCGCACCCTTGGTCATTTCTTCGAGAGGTCCCGTAATTCGACGTGATACATATATTGTGACTACTGCTGCAGCAATCAACACCACAAACATTGCCAAAGCCAGATCCCTCTTCACCCTGGTCAGTGTTTCTTCAAGTTTTGACACAGAAACAGAAACCCTGAGCAGCCCGCTAACCGACTTACTCCCCACACTTTTATGCATATAAAGAGGAACTGCAACGTAGAGCATCTGCTCCCCCACGGTTTTACTAAAGCGCACGGACGTGCCCTCTCCATCTTTCAGAGCTTCTACAAATTCAGGCCTGGTGTGATGATCGTCCATCTGACTGGGATCTTTCAATGAGTCACTGACAACGAAGCCATCAGGATTAATGAGAGTAATTCTGGAAGATGTTTTTCTGGCAATTTCCCCGACAAAATTACGCAATGCCTGAATATCATCCTGTGCTTGCAACTGTTGCACCTGAGACTCAATGGAATGCGCTCTAGCCAGCAATGATGCCCGGGTTTCATCCATATAGAACTGCTGCAAAGTAGTTGAGCCATACCAGATGAGCGCAAGCATTGCCCCTATGGTCACCAGAATATTTGCCGGGAAAATGTGATATATAAGTTTTCTTGATCGCATTATATCCTCAGTTTGTAAAACGGTAGCCTATGCCACGAACAGTCTCTATACGTTCCCCGGAAGCACCTAATTTTTTTCGTAACCCGAATACCTGCACATCGATGGCTCGTGGAGTAACGGCATAGTCATATCCTCTTACATTATCGATGATCTTTTGCCGACTAAACACCCACCCGGGTCGTCCTGCCAAGAGACTCAGCACGCTAAATTCAGTCATTGTCAAATGTATTACTTCTTCGCCAATGGTTACTTCATGGCGACCCTGATCAATACAAAGATCACCGTAACAGATAATTTCCTCGTCTTTATTTTTTACTTCGCTGGAATCTTTTTCAATTTTTCCCCTTCGCAGGACAGACTTTATCCGGGCCACAAGAACTTTGGGACTAAAAGGCTTGGTGATGTAGTCATCCCCGCCCTTATCCAGTCCCATGATAATATCATTTTCCTCTCCCTTGGCGGTAAGCATAATGATGGGCAGTTTGCCGTATTCTTCATTTTCACGTATCACGCTGCAGACTTCATAGCCGGACATTCCGGGCAGCATAAGATCAAGAACAAGACAATCAAACTGCTGCTTTCCAAGCTGCAGCAAGCCTTCTTCACCATCATCGGCGCAGGTAACGTGAAAACCGGCCTTAAGCAGGTTAAAGGCTACAAGCTGTTGAATGTCTTCATCATCTTCAACAATTAGTATATGGCTTTTTTTCATTTTCTCTCCATACAAAGGAACTCATGCGATTTATTTACCAGATATATATGAGTCATTTATCATAATCGTCAAGGGATACCTTCACGCTAACACAATCTTAACAATGCTCTAACACAGGATAAATAAACCACCTGTACTATAGCATGCAAATCAGAAACGAATAAACCAGGGAAACATTATGCATAGAAATTTTCACCGCGAAATAGACAACTTACAGAAAAAACTCCTCACCATGGGATCCATGGTTGAGGACAGGGTTCGCAAGGCCTGCTCCGTTATAGAATCCGAAGATGTGGAACTTGCCAAACGAATCATCAAATCTGACTGGAAAATCGATGAAATTGAAATAGAAATTGAAGAAGAATGCCTGAAGATTATGGCACTCTACCAGCCAGTGGCAAAGGATCTTCGTTTTCTTGTAACTGTTATCAAAATAAATAACGAAATGGAGCGTATTGGTGACTATGCGGTACAGATTGCCAAACGGGTAAAGCGACTCTCCAAATTTGAAAGCCATGAATTTTCTTTTAATTTTCAGGAGATGACAGATAAAGTAATGGCTGAACTCAGGATGAGCATCGATGCTTTGGTTGAAAGTGATGTCGATGTGGCAAAACGAATCTTCATCCTTGATCAGGAAATTAATAAGTTACGCAGCAAGGCCTACAAACTTATAGTGGCCCAAATGCAATCACACCCTGAACACTCCGCATCTCTTCTCAATCTCTATCTCGTAGTACGGCATCTCGAACGTATTGCCGATCGTGCGACCAATATCGCTGAAGATGTTATTTACATGGTCGAAGGTGA
>JAOZLI010000295.1 GCA_029934915.1 Desulfocapsa sp.
GAATTTTTCTAGAAATTGGTTGCAGTGTTCTTACAAATAACAAAGAGTGGCAGTAGCATGTAACATTAGACCGTACGGGAAAGAGGAATTTACGATAAAATTAGGCGCGTGTATTTTTTCAGTACGTAAAAATCGGAGAGCAGGTGGGGGAACGGATATCGTAAAAATGGCGGTAATAGATATGTTATGTCACTCTATCTATTACCGCCAAATTAGGTTCTACAAGGGTTGCATAACCCAGATACCACAGGGACAGGTATCGGAACAAAAGCCACAGGCAATACATTTCTTGTCATCAGAAACATATTCATAGTTGGCAGCATGGCCGGACTCGTAGCCGCTGGCATGTGAAATATCGAGCTCCCGACGGGTAATGGCACCTTCTGGGCATATCGTCTCACACAAATGGCAATCACGACAGGATGCGCAGGAAAGACAGCGATCTGCCGAATCAGCCTGGCTATGCTCATGTTCAGACTCAGGCTTGTAATGAGTGATGGTAAGCGCCTTCTGGGTGATTACTTCCTTGGTAAAGGGCTTCCATTCTTCGCCTTTCAGCTGGGCTACGATGCAAGCCGCGGCTGTTTTACCAGCACCAAGTGCATGGGTGGCAAGACCTGGCTTTTCAACGTCACCTATGGCAAACACTTTGTCGTCGGTGGTTTTGTGGGCTTCATCTGTTTTGACCCAATCTGCTCCTGCTACATTTACAGTTTCGACACTGTCTGGCAGGAATTTGAGTGCAGGAACGTCACCAATTGAGATGATTACAGTCTGGGCAGGAATGACTTCACCCTGGTCGGTAACCAGTCCCTCGTCAGTTACTTCCTTGGTCATTACCGGCCACTGGAAGGTGGCGCCAAGTTCTTCGGCGGCTTCTTTTTCCTTACCAAAGGCAAGTGGCTTTTGAATATCCACAAGTGTTACTTTTTCAGCGCCTAAACGGTACGCCTCACAGGCAACATCGCAGCCAACGTTACCGGCACCAATAATGACAACTTCTTTGCCTACCTTCTCAGGTGTGTCACTTTTGGCACTCTTCAAGAAGTCAAGGGCTGGAATAACCTGTTCATGTCCAGGAAATGGGATTTTCCGTGGTTTATGGGTACCCACTGCAACCAGAACATAATCAAAATCATCCTTCAATTTTGCGAAATCGTCCTGACTCAGATCAACACCAAGGTTGGTGTGGATATTGGGATTGTCAAGAAAACGTTTAATCTCTTGATCCCAGATAGCTTGTGACAGACGTTCCCAGGGAATTACCTGAGCGAGTTTTCCGCCAATCTGATTGTCTTGTTCAAAGATATGGGCTTCTACTCCCGCAAGAGCCAACTGCCAGGCAGCATTCATTCCAGCAGGACCACCACCAATAATAGCAACCTTCTTGCCTAGTGATGGCTCACATTCAGGAGCCTTGGCTCCGCCTACTGCACGGCCAAGAACCTGAACCTCGATGGAGTCGTCAACTCCCTGACGGGAGCAATTCTCCATACAGAGATTGGGACATACTGCACCACAGACAGATGCGGGAAGGGGAGAATAGCGAAGCAGCATATCGTATGCTTCATCAATCTGTCCTTCACGGATCAAACGCAGACGGTCAACGGTGGGAATATGTACCGGACAGTAATAGGTACAAGGAGCTGCCGATTCACGGTTTGCCCAGAATGGAACTCTTCTTCGCAGATCACCCGTAGGGACAGCGCCAATTGCGCTACGGTCAAGACCAGGTGCAAGATCACGAAGTGGATCTCCGCCACCAAAGGCTTTGTTCCAGTGTTTGTTCCTGAACTCGGCCATGGGCATGGGGCCCGAGAACATAAGTGCTCGTTCCTGAGGTGTAACCGTATTGAGTACTTGCCACTCGTCACGAACAGAAAGGGTGTCCTGCAGGTCTTCACGGGATATTTTTCCGAGATATGCGGACATATTCTCCTGCAGCCACTGCCACTGATCGTCAGTGGGTGGAGCCAGGCGTGAATTGTTGCGTGCGTAGGAATCATCGGTTTTGCCGCGGTAGAAAATTGTACCACCAACCATCCCCACACAGGGGCGATAGCCAAGGACATTATCGGGGTTTTTTGCGTTGATTCCACAAACAACTGCCATTCCACCACAGTTGAACTCAGCAAAAGAATCACCGGCAGAACCGAGAACCCAAAGTTCAGGTTTCTCGTAGGCTGGATTCCATTTGGTCATGGTCAGGCCACGAGCACCAATGGATCCACCGATAAAGACCTTGCCGTTGGCCATGGCATTACAGACACCGTTGGTGGCATCACCAAGGACAGTGATTTCTGCGCCAATATTCAAGTAGCCGACATCATCAGAGCAGGCACCTTTACAGGTAATCGTTGTTCCGGGCATACCCATACAACCAAGACGCTGACCGGTGGGGCCGGATACTTCGATATGCAGCCCATCTTCACGCTGTAGACGAATACCAAGGTTATGCTGTCCCATGGACTCGATTTGCAGATGATTGCTGTTTTCAGCAGCCGCCTGAACCATGGCTTCAAATTCCATGGAATTGATTCTTATGCCATTTTCGTTCAGGCCTTTAATAACCGTTGCACTCACGGAAAACTCCTTATATAGAAAAGAAAGTTTTCAGTTTTCAGCCTTCAGTAGATGACTGAAGGCTGTTGCTGAAAACTGATATCTATTTTTTTGTTACAGAATATTGTCAGATGGCTAAGTAAAAAGCTTCAGCTACGAGGCGCGCGAATTTTATGGAATGAGGCGTACTTTAGTACGTCGCAGTGACATAAAATTTGCAGCAACGAAGTAGATGAAGAATTTTTACGACGCCATCATTTAACAAACGTATTTAATATCCAACCGATCTGCCACATCTTTGTCAACGATACCAAGAGCATCAGACATACCAACAGGCAGACTCTGTGAACGTCCAAGGGGCGCCATGATCTTCTTCATCTCCGTTTGGATGGACATGAAGACCTCACCCACTCGTTCTGCCACATGATCAGGATCAAGGCGACGATAGAGTTTTGGATTCTGGCTGGTAATTCCCTTGGGACAAATGCCAACGTTACAGACGTTACAACGGTTTTTCTCGTTTCCGAGACAACCGGCAACGGACTGCATAATATATTTCCCAATATGAACGCCCGATGCGCCAAGCATAATAAGAGCCATACCATTCTGGGTTACATTACCGTTTTTACCAATACCGCCGGCAGCAAAAATCGGAATCTCATTTTGCTTCCCTTGTTTAACGAGATCAAGGTAACACTCACGTACGTTAGAGGCGATGGGATGCCCGGTTGCGTCCATGGAGACGTTAAATGCTGCCCCTGTACCACCGT
>JAOZLI010000296.1 GCA_029934915.1 Desulfocapsa sp.
ATGTCAATCCTTCGGGCTGGTCCGCATGGCAGTGTTTATGGCTGGAGGCTCCACTCTTATAGGCTTTGGTGTACTCTGCTTTGCTGAGCATAGTATCCTTAATTCTATAGGGATTACGTCGTTGCTGGGGATTGGATATTCGCTTGTCGGGGCGTTCCTGCTATTGCCGCCACTCCTGAATTTTTATTTTTCTTCTGCACCTGAAAAGTACAAAGAAGAGCCAGACAGGTCCCGGCGTGTGCGTAACAGATATCGTCTGATGGAAGCCTATCCACGAATGTTTGCCCGTTTTAAATTGCAATACGATCCCCTCTTTGAAGATCTTTCCAGGTTGTTGGCGCCGAAGAAAGATACAATCAGGAAAATTCTTGATATCGGTTGTGGATATGGCGTTCCCGGATGCTACTGTCTGGAATACTGCAAAAATGCAAAACTTATCGCCTTTGATCCAGATCCAGAACGAGTGCGAGTAGCAACACTTGCTGCGGGGAGCAGGGGAGAGGTGACAATTGCTATGGCACCAAACCTGCCCGATACTGCAAATGGAGCTGATCTGGCGCTTATCCTTGATATGCTACATTACCTTGATGATAAGAGTGTGGTGGATCTTTTTACGAACTGTGCGCAAACCCTGGCAGGAGGCGGACAACTGCTTATACGCTATGTCATTCGTCCTCAGAACCCACCTTCTTTTTCCTGGAAGCTGGAAGATTTTCGGGCGCGCTCCGCAGGCAGTGGTGCATACTATAGAAGCATGGAAGAAATGGGGGAATTGATTGAAAAATCTGGTTTTACCATACTCAGCAACACTATTAGCAATTCAAATGTCGAGCTGGTCTGGCTTCTTGGAGAGGTTGGTGAAAAATGAGTCAGGCAGAAAAAACAGGCATGGTTGCTTTGCTGCTGGCCGCATTGTTAGCTCTCATTCATGTCAGTCTGGCTCTTGTCCCCCTGCTCTGTTTTGTGCTCATTTCATTTGCCGCACCATTTTTTCCCAGATGGAGTTATTACCTTCCCATTATCAGTAGGGGACACACCAATGAGCAAGTCGTAGCACTGACCTTTGACGATGGTCCGTCTCCTGCATCAACGCCCTTTATTCTGGATCTTTTAAAAAGATTCAATTTCAAGGCCACATTCTTTGTCGTTGGCAAAAAGGCAGCGCAATATCCCGAACTGATAACAGCAATTGCAGCAGGCGGACACACTATCGGCAATCATTCCTGGAGTCATGATAATCTGTTAATGCTGCGCAGTACAAAACAGTTATCAGAAGATATCCAAAAAACGCAAAACATCTTACAAACAGCTGGAGTGCGACCAACTCTTTTTCGCCCTCCAGCAGGCGTTAGTAATCCTCGGCTGAAAACAGTTCTAGAGGCGGAAAATTTGCGGATGGTGAATTTTAGTTGTAGGGCCTTTGATCGTGGTAATAAATCCGTAGATGGGCTGGCAGAAAGAATACTTACCTGTGTCAGACCTGGCGCCATACTGCTTCTGCATGATATTTGTCCTGCAATTACCCGTGATGCAACTTGCTGGAAAGAAGAGCTGCAATTGCTGTTTTCTTCCTTACAAAGAGAAGGATATGATATAGCCGAATTGGAAAAATTTACAGTGGTATGAAATCCCACCCTACTGCCCGGGCAGTATTTTAATAAAAAACAGACCTTTTGCGTGTTTAATACTGCCATGGCAGTATTTATGTTTGACTTTGGCTTGCAGTATGTATAAATACTGCCATGGCAGTATTTATTAAGTGCTGATGGAGGATTATATGGCCAAAAAAGTAAAACCACTACCAATGCCTATCCAGAAGGGGCCTCTTGAAGCGAAAGATCTGGGGAATTTCGTTCGGGCCAGGCGCACACAAGCCGGGATGGGTATTCACGAAACGGCGGCTTTTTGCGGCGTGGCCGTAGATACCCTGACCAAAATTGAAAAGGCCCGTGGTGATGTTAATTTGTCCAGCGTACTAAAAGTTTGTCGGATGCTGGGGATAAATCTTAAAGTCGAACCGTGGGCAGAGAAATGACGGAACGACTTGCCGTATATATTGATCAAACACGTTTAGGATCTATTACCTTTGACGGGGAAAACGATAACTACAATCTGGTGTACGATCCAGGATGGTTGGAAGAGTCAGGTTTTTCCATTTCCCCACATTTGGAACCAGGAGACTGCAAGTCGGAATCAGTTAAAAGGTTCCTGGCCAACCTTTTGCCTGAGGGAAAATGGCTGGAAGAGTTGTCGATTGATCGCCAGATATCGAAGAGCAACATCTTTGGTTTGATCGCTGCCATTGGTGTTGAAACGACAGGTGCTTTGACCTTTCGTCAAAATGGCGAGAACGATGAAGAAATCCCTACTACATTTCGACCAGTAAGTAGAGAGGAGTTGCGGGATCGGCTGGCTAAACGCCAACAACTTTCCATAGCCAACTGGGATGGTACGCCCAGATTGTCAGTGGCTGGTGTTCAGGACAAATTGCCGGTATTGATCAGGGCCGATGGTGAAATGGGCTTCGGTGAAGGCAAGCTTGCTTCCACTCACATCCTCAAATTCGGCAGCAAGCCCGATATGCCCTTGGTGGTGAACGAGTTTATCTGCATGAAACTGGCCCACATCGCAAAACTACCGGTAGCCCAGGTCTCTCTTGCCAGGTATGCTGAGCCTGTGCTAATCGTTGAAAGATTTGACCGTCGTTGGGCCTCTGACCAGGTTGAGCGGTTGCACCTGATTGATGGCTGCCAGATCCTCGACCTGCCGCCGACCTATAAATATGAACGCCCATTCGGTAAATCAGGCGAAGGGGCCAAGATCAGGACCGGAGCTAACCTCCCCAACCTGTTTGCCGCCTGCGGGCTTTGCCGAATTCCGGCTCTTGCCATTCGCGATCTGCTGAACTGGGTTCTATTTCAACTATTGATCGGCAACAGCGATGCCCATGGGAAAAACATTTCTTTTTATGTGGGCCGGGATGGAATTGACGTTGCACCAGCCTATGATCTGGTAAGTGTAGAAATTTATGGCGACCAATACGAGCGGGATATGGCCATGGCGGTTGGTGACACCTTTGCGTTTAATGAAATCTATGCCTACCAGTTGGCCGATATGTGTGAAGAATGCGGGTTGCCACAGAGGCAGGTGGCAACAGTCTTGCGTGGCCTTTGCACCTCACTGATCAAGGCGGTAGATAGCTTTGACCTGTCAAGGGATTTGATTGGTGATGAGCCTACTTTTGGGCAGGAGCTGCTGAATGCGATTAAGGCTAATTGCCATCGTTTTTTGGAGGTTTCTAAGGAACT
>JAOZLI010000297.1 GCA_029934915.1 Desulfocapsa sp.
GCTGTTATTTCTTAACAGTAACCGCTTTTGCTTCCTTGTTTACATATTTGAAAAACACTGGGAAGGCTACAAAGAAGGCAACACAGATCAAGTATTCGATTCCTTTAATATGGGTGTAATAATCAACCAGTGTGTGGAGAGGCTTAACCATACCTATTGCAGACGTATATTGTCCTGCGAGTTTTCTTTGTCCGAATCAGGGCTGTGACCCTCACCATCGTTAGTAATAAGAAAAACAGGTGTACTGTTCAAAGATACTGGTTATTGTGATGTGATCGACATTAAGGGATCGTTCAGAAATAACCTCACCTTTTAGAGGGGATACTGCGCCACATCTCAAAATCGTTATAATCTGTAGCACATTCTCCTCCTCAAAAGACGAACTTATTTCTGGACGAGCCCTAAGTAAATACAACCCGGATGGTATTTGCGAGAACCTCTTTATATAAAATTAATCTATGTCAATCCCGTTAAAACAGTTTCAGGAAGCCAGAGAACGGCTGAAAACAATTATCAAGCCAACCTCACTTATTTATAGTGAGTTTTTGAGTGAAGAGTATGAAGCCGACATTTATATCAAACCGGAAAATTTGCAACGTACCGGTTCTTTTAAAATTCGTGGGGCTTTTAATCGAATTGCCGGCCTTTCACCGGAACAACGAAAAGATGGAATTGTAACTGCCTCTGCTGGGAATCATGCCCAGGGGGTAGCTCTGGCGACGCAGCTCTTTTGTACTATGGATTCACAGTGTTGTGCTCGGGCTACGATTGTAATGCCGGAGACGACGCCGTTAATTAAGGTTGAGGCCACACAGAAGCTTGGGGCCGTGGTTATTCTTCACGGTGACAGTTATGATGAGGCTTATGCTGAAGCCCGTCGCATTGAAAAAGAGCATGGCTCTGTCTTTGTTCATCCTTTTAATGATCTTGAGGTGATTATCGGGCAGGGAACCATTGGCCTGGAGATTCTTGATGAGTGCAGCGATGCTGATCTGGTTTTTGTTCCCGTTGGCGGTGGTGGCTTACTTGCCGGAGTTGCTGCGGCAATTAAAGCGGTTACCCCTTCGGTACAGGTGATTGGTGTAGAACCTGATGGTGCTGCCGGAATTACAGAGTCGCAACGTGTGGGATCGCTGGTTGAACTCGATTCTGTGGACACTATTGCCGATGGCGTGGCAGTGAAAGCATCAGGGGATCTCTGTCTTGAAATTATTCAGGACACAGTCGACGGCATGGTGACAGCACCGGATACTGGGATTATGCAGGCACTTCTCATTTTACTGGAGCGCCAGAAGCTCGTTGCAGAAAATGCCGGAGCACTTAGTGTGGCAGGGCTTGCCCATTTTGACGTAAAGGGGAAGAAGGTGGTTTGTCTTGTGAGCGGTGGAAATATCGATGTACTCACAATGTCAGAGATGATCAACCGTGGCCTTGTGTCCCGTGGCAGGTTGTTTAGCTTTGCCGTGGAACTTCTGCATAAACCGGGAGAGTTGCTGAAGATCTCAACTATTCTTGCCTCACATAAGGCAAATGTTGTCAAACTTGATCACGATCAGTTCCATAATCCGTCACGTTTTAAAAGTGTGCGTCTTGATGTAACTGTTGAGACCAATGGTCGTGTACATGTTGAAGAGATAGTTGCTGCTCTTTCTGAGGCCGGTTATAAGATTATTTGAAAGCCGCCTTGTAAGGGCTCGGTAAGAAATAACTTGGACATTTACGGCAGGAAATGTCCAAGTTATTTCTTACCGAACCCTAAGTTAATCAACTTCCGCGACAACATCCATTTCTACCAGAACATCTTTGGGAAGACGAGCCACTTCAACGGTTGAGCGTGCAGGTTTGTTGGTGAAGTATTTTTCGTAGATTGCATTCATGGTGCTAAAGTCATTCATATCTTTTATAAATACAGTAACTTTTACTGCTTTTTCCAGGGATGAACCGGCAGCTTCCAGTACAGCTGAGAGGTTCTGCAGCACCTGTTCTGTTTGTGCCGCCACATCACCGTCAACTAGTTCATTTGTCTGTGGATCAATCGGGATTTGTCCGGCAGTAAAAACCATATTTCCAGAGATAACCGCCTGGCTGTATGGGCCTACTGCTGCAGGGGCTGTTTCGGTGTTGATTGTTTTCATTGTAAAACTCCTTCATGTAATATTTGATTGTTCTGCTTTATTTCTTTGTGCCCGATTGTGAAAGACTGAAACGTCCGCCAATAGAGGCCAAGATGATAACCGCCATTCCAATGAGTACCTGAGAAGATACTTGTTTGCCATGAATCAAGGCCACCATCAGCACCGAAAGGGGCGGGGTGAGGTAGCTGAGAAAGCCAATGATCACCATGTTACCTTTGGTGACTGCACGATTCCACAAAAAGAAAGAAAGTCCTAATGGGATACAGCCAAGATAAATGGCAGCACAGAGTGCTTTGGCTGAGGGTATTTCGTGGGGCATGGTGAGTATATAAAGTAGAGTAGAAAGAACTGCAGCCACTATGGTAAAAGCCGTCATGGGCTCTTTTGTAATCCTTACATGGCCAAGAGCCACCGAGAAACTGGACCAGATTAAGCCACAGGCCAGTGCAAGAAGATATCCCAGCATATAGTCACGGTCAAAGCTGAGATCCTTACCGGATGCAATTACAAGTCCTGCACCGACCATGCCCACAAGAGCAGTAATCATAATGGATGTTTTTAACTTCTTAAAAAGAATGACAGAAGAAAAAACCACTATCCAGAAAGACCAGGTGGTGGCCAGAATTGCGCCTTCGGCCAGAGGTGCCCGGCTTAAGGCCATATAGTAGACGTAATGATAAATGAAAATTCCCCAGACCCCGAGTAGCAGCGCCTTTGGGGCTGGAACAAAAAGAGCAAAAGAACGTGTTAAGAGGATGTCCTGCACGTACAGAAAAACCGCTGCACTTGTAAAGCTGAAGAACATGAGCTCTTCCGTTGAAAGTTCAGCCAGTCCCGAACCGGTGGCAGCGGGAAGGCTTGCCCAGCAAAGGATTGCTCCCATCGCATAAAGATAGTATTTCATTGTAGATTCTTGTCGTTCAAGGTTTCTGTAGTGATATTCTGGATAACATACAAGAATGATATCTTTTCTGATATAATTAACAAAATGCCTGTTAAAAGGCTTGCAACTGTTGTCAATTATATCGAATAGGTCATCTAGTTACGAAAAATACTTTTTCTCTGTGTACCATGGAGCAAAAGAACACACAGTAACCTTGATTGGGAGAGTAGTCCATGAGCCATAACTCCGACGAATTTGATCTTCTTTCCACAGAGCTTCACTTTGAA
>JAOZLI010000065.1:0-6516 GCA_029934915.1 Desulfocapsa sp.
CGAATGTCGGGATCAAAACCCGATGCCTTAACCGCTTGGCTACGCCCCAGCAAAATTCTATGTTCTTCTTACCTAATCGACAAGCAAAGGTCTAGTAACAAAAACCCCGTTGCCATATTTCCTGCGTAATACATCTGCGCATTGATTAACATCAGCAACAGATGAACCAGGAAATATTCCAAAAACGGTTGGCCCACTTCCTGACATCAAAGTACCTGATGCACCGCCAGCCAACATGGATGCTTTAATTGTTTCAATTTCAGGATAGCGAGCAATCGTGACGCTCTCCAGATCATTGTACAAAACCAAGCCTTCCTCATTTTCGCCATCATTTCCACGAGAATCAGACAGACTAGAATCTTTAACTGTTTTTGTCAACGAATAATTTTTATAAACCCAGGCAGTAGATACAGAAAAGCCAGGATTCACCAGCAGGACAGAACAATCAGAAAGTGAAGAGACTTCTGTCAACCGCTCACCAATGCCTTGCGCACGCATGGCCATCCCTGACAGCACGAAAAAAGGAACATCTGCACCCAGAGGTTTTGCAAGTCCAAGGAGTCGTTTTTCAGGCAATTTGGTTGCGAACAAACGATCTAAGCCACATAACAATGTTCCCGCATCACTGCTTCCACCTCCAAGACCTGCAGCTATGGGGATTCGTTTCTCAAGAACAATAGAGACCCCGCTCTTTACAGCAAGCCCTGTGTCATGCAAAAAACTCTCAGCAGCCTGGAACACAAGATTAGACTCATCTTCGGGAAGATCGGAATCAGGGCAACTCAGAGAAACCCCAGTTTTTTTTACACGTTGAATATGAAGCGTGTCGCACAGATCAAGTTTCTGCATAACACTATCAAGTTCATGATAGCCATCTGCACGCTTGCTAAGGATCTGAAGTGTAAGATTTACCTTCGCGGGTGCCTGCAGTGTAACAATTGATTCCGATGTCATCATTTCAAGACATTATTGCTTTGCTTTTTCGGCCTTTGCCACTGCCACAAACCGTAATTTTACATCCAGCAAGATATTGTTCAGCATATCATCTTCATCTGTTTCCAGATTTCCTTTGGTTTTCTCCTGCAGCAAAACCAGTGTATCAATGGCATGACGAGCAAGGGGTAAGTCAATCAGCGTTTCTTTCGTCACAGGATCTGCAATTTCTCCAAGATGAAACAGGGCTGAGGTATTCAACGACATAACAAATGCCATAAATGTGACCTCTGGCATAACACATCTCCCGTCCTGATCTGGAACCTTACCATCTCCACAGGAACAACCCTCATCATATTCAGCAGTCATTTTTTCCTCTTTGGTTCATTCCTTAGCAACAAAAAACCGGAGCCAACAGCTGTTGTTCCGGTTTCTCAGGCAATAGTATTACAACATTTTTTTAGCTAACATCCAGAGCTAAAGCGCCATCAATATTATCCAGATTTGTCACCTCTGCCAGCAAGTCCTTAGAAATCACTGAATCGGTGGACAGCAGAATAATATTCTGACTACTTGCATCTTCTCGTCCGACAGTCATACGGGAGATATTGACGCCGCCTGCACCGAGAATCGAACCCAGGGCACCAATAACGCCAGGAACATCGTTATTATACACCAACAGCATTGGCCCATCAGCCTGCGCTTCCAAACGGAATGTATTCAGGCGTACCAGACGTGGTTCATTTTTACCAAAGACAGTTCCAACAAGTTCGTTTTCACCTTCATTAGTTTTTACTTTAATGGTTAGAACGTTTACAAAATCATCTGAGCGATCACTCTTGGACTCCACCACCCGAATACCACGATCTTTAGCAATAACCGGAGCATTTACATAATTAACGGCATCCTGCAGGATGGGAGTAAAGAGACCTTTCAGGAATGCTACCGTGATGGGACTGGTGTTCAGGTCTGCAAGTTCTCCGGAATATTCAATTGAGACTTCCTCAACACTGCCATTGGCAATCTGCATATGCAAAGAACCCAACATTTCACCTAAATTGATATATGGTCCAACCTGCGCCAGAACATCGTCACTAACCGACGGAACGTTCACAGCATTGGTTACAACACCTTTATTCAAGTAATTGGCAACCTGTGCTGCAATAGCAGTGGCAACATTTTCCTGAGCTTCGCTCGTTGAAGCACCAAGATGTGGTGTACAGATAAAGTTATCAAGACTTAAGAGCGGGCAATTTTCTTTAGTGGTAGGCTCATCGGCAAATACATCAAGGGCAGCACCTGCTATCTCGCCATCCACAAGAGCCTTATACAAAGCCACTTCATCACATACCCCGCCACGTGCACAATCGATAAACATGGCATCTTTTTTCATGTTTGTAAAAAAATCGGTGGAGAGTGCATTGGCTGTCTCTTTGGTCAGTGGTACGTGGACAGTGATGTAATCTGCACGTTTGGCAAGCTCTTCAACACTGACAAGCTCAACACCGAGCTTGTCAACAAGATCTTTTGGCATATGAGGATCATAGGCAATGACCTTCATCTTCAAGCCTTGCGCACGATTAGCGGCAATGGCACCAATACGGCCTATGCCAAATATTCCAAAGGTTTTTCCAGTGAGCTCGCGTCCCATAAAGTTTTTCTTCTCCCACTTTCCTGCTTTCATGGAAGCAGTGGCCTGCGGGATATTACGTGAAAGCGACATCATCATACCAATGGCATGCTCCGCTGCAGTAGTAGCGTTGCCGTCAGGGGCATTCATTACCACAATACCTTTTTGGCTGGCAGCGGGGATATTGACATTATCAAGGCCAATTCCTGCTCTACCGATAACCTTGAGATTCTCGGCTGCATTTATAATATCTTCAGTGGCTTTTGTTGCACTTCGAATAACGAGTCCATCATAGTCACCAATAATTTTTTGTAACTCTTCAGGAGCTAATCCTGTATTAACATCTACCTCAAGCCCTGCATCGGTAAGTATTTTTTCTCCCAGCGGGGACATATTGTCACTGATTAAAACCTTCATCTTCACTCCCTTCTATTGATAATTCAGTAAATTTTATACTATTTTACACAAAAATTGATAAGTATAACGAGTTCAGTCAAAGAGGACAACTAAAAATAGTTTTAATTGCTATTGAAGATTTTGCCTGAAAACGATATACGTAGCAGACGATAGAAATCAGGCTCCAGGAAATTTTAATATACCATTAAACCAACATACTGATCATGACAGAGACACGACTTCGTTTTCCACCAAGCCCCACAGGATATCTCCATATTGGCGGTGCTAGAACTGCTTTGTATAACTGGCTCTACGCCAAAAAAACTGGCGGTAAACTCATCCTCCGCATTGAAGATACCGATGCTGAACGCTCCACCCAGGAATCCATCCAGGGTATTCTTGACGGCATGAAATGGCTTGGTATCGATTGGGATGAGGGACCTTATTTTCAGACAGAGTTCGAAAGTGAGCACGAGGCCATGGCCAACAAACTTTTGGCAGAAGGGAAGGCTTACAAATGTTTCTGCACAAAAGAAGAGCTTGATATAAAACGTGAAGCAGCTCAGAAAAACAAAACTACGTACGGATATGACGGCACTTGTCGTGATCTTGACGCCTCAGTTGTTGCCGAAAAAGAGGCTGCAGGTCTGCCTTTCGTCATTCGCTTCAAGGTTCCGGCAATAGATGGTGAAATAGGGTATGACGACAAGGTTCTTGGTCGAATCAAGGCGCAATATAGCGAAATTGAAGATTTTGTTATTGTGCGTTCCACCGGCAAGCCTCTCTATTTACTCTGTAATGTGGTGGATGATATCCGGGATCGTATTACCCATATCATTCGTGGCTCTGACCATATGACCAATACGATCAGGCAGGTTCTTTTATACAATGCACTGGATGCTCCTGTTCCAGTATTTGCTCACATGCCGCTAACTCTGGACACTAAAAAAGCTAAAATTTCAAAACGTAAACATGGCGAGATTGTTGCCGTTCAGTTTTACCAAGAAAAGGGATTTATCCCCTGGGCATTATCTAACTTTTTGGTTCTTTTGGGCTGGTCCCCTGGTAATGACACAGAATTCTTCTCAAAAGAAGAATTGATAGACACATTTAGCCTGGAACGTATCAACAAGACTAATTCTATTTTTAATTATCAAAAGGGTAATGCCAAGTTTTTCACAGATCCTAAGGCCATTTCCTTTAATGAGCATTATCTGCGAACAATGCCCATTGAAGAAATTGCGGCAATGGTAAAACCATTTCTCGAAGCAGAAGGGCTTTGGGATAGCAGCTACGATGGCGACAAAAAAGAGTGGTATACTAGCACCATTGACCTTATTCGAGATCGTTTTCAAATGCTTTCTGATTTTGGTGATCGTGGACGTGCTTATTTTTCTGACGAGTTTACTGTTGAACAGAAGCCTTTGAAGAAGAATGTTCTGAAGCATGAGGGCTTGAAAGAATGGTTGCCCATGCTGGCTGATCGCTATGAAGCACTTGAGGAATTCAACTTAGAGAGCGCTGAGCAGACTGCCCGTGATCTGGCTACCGAACTTGAGATAAAACCCGGTGTTATTATTAATGGTATGCGTACTGTTGTTACTGGTCAGCTTGCCGGGCCTTCTATGTTTGATATATTAATGGCTATTGGCCGGGAGCGGGTTGTTACTCGTCTTCGGGGTGTGGCTAAGTTGTATGAAATTGCAGTTTAAAAAGGTACGGGGTATTTGATCATTTTCTCCGCTTGAATCATTTGTTGATTTTCTAGGTTCGCTACGCCAAAAACGCGAAACTCGGTCGTTCCTCCCTCAGACAGCCGCGTTTTTTATGGCTTCTCTTCACCAAGGAAATCTACCAAATGTTTCAAAATGCTCTAAAAATAATCAAACACCCCTTTTGCTCATTCTTGATATTGTTGCGCTACTAAGAGTTTTTTATGGACACTTCTAAAGAAAATATTGATAAGCCTCTGGATTTTATCCGACAAATTGTTACTGAAGATCAAAAATCCGGCAAACATACTACTCCCATTACTCGTTTCCCTCCTGAGCCCAATGGATTTTTACATATTGGTCATGCCAAGTCCATTTGTCTGAATTTCGGTATTGCGGCTGAATTTGACGGGCGCTGTAATATGCGCTTTGATGATACTAATCCCACAAAAGAAGAAGCCGAATATGTGGAAGCCATTAAAGAAGATGTGCAATGGCTCGGATTCGACTGGGGGGAACATCTCTATTTTTCGTCCGATTATTTTGCAACTCTATATGATTACGCAGTGGAACTCATCAACAAAGGTCTTGCCTATGTCTGTTGTTTGAATGCTGAAGAGATGCGGAAGTACCGTGGAACACTTACAGAACCAGGCAAGGAAAGTCCATATCGTGACAGAAGTGTTGAGGAAAACCTTGAGCTTTTTGCGGCCATGAAGGATGGTAAATTTGAGGAAGGGAGTCATGTATTACGTGCGAAAATTGATATGGCCTCCCCTAATCTAAACATGCGTGATCCTATAATTTACCGAATTATGAAGGCCACGCACCATCGTACTGGAGATACGTGGTGTATTTACCCCATGTATGATTACACCCACTGTCTTTCTGATGCGCAGGAAGACATTACTCATTCTCTGTGCACCCTTGAATTCGAAGACCACAGGCCCTTGTATGAGTGGTTTATACAAACTCTTGAAACTCCATCACAGCCAAGGCAGATTGAGTTTGCCCGCTTAAATCTCAATTATACAGTGATGTCCAAACGCAAGCTGATGCAGCTTGTTCAGGAGAATCACGTTGAAGGCTGGGATGACCCGCGAATGCTCACCATTTCAGGACTTAGACGTCGTGGCTATACGCCTGCTTCTATTCGGGATTTTTGTGCCGAAATCGGTGTTGGAAAACGGGAAAGCTGGATTGATATGACCGTGCTTGAGAATTCAATCCGCAATGATCTTAATGTAAGCGCGCCACGTGTCCTTGGTGTGCTTGATCCTCTGAAAGTGATTATCACCAACTATCCAGAAGATCAAGTGGAAGATATTGAGGCCAAAAATCATCCACAAAATCCTGATATGGGTACTCGTACCCTGCCCTTTTCTCGTGAAATCTATATCGAACGTTTCGATTTTATGGAAAATCCGCCCAAGAAATTCTTTCGCCTTGGCCTTGGCCGTGAGGTACGTCTGCGCTACGCCTATTTTATCACCTGTCAGTCAGTAGTAAAAGACGAGACAACTGGCGATATTCTTGAGGTACATTGCACCTATGATCCTGAAACGTATGGGGGGAATGCACCCGATGGCAGGAAGGTAAAAGGTACTATCCACTGGGTTTCAGCTGCACATGCACTACCATGTAACATCCGGCTTTATGATCGTCTGTTTGCTGTGGAAAACCCCGATGCAGATAAAGAAGTGGATTTTAAGGAACATCTCAATCCTGACTCCTTAACAACCCTTACAAATTGTATGGTGGAACCATCCCTTAAGGATCTCAAGCCGGGTAGTTGTGTGCAATTTGAACGTCAGGGATATTTTTGTGTGGATTCCAAAGACTCAA
>JAOZLI010000065.1:6616-10692 GCA_029934915.1 Desulfocapsa sp.
AGTTGTGTGCAATTTGAACGTCAGGGATATTTTTGTGTGGATTCCAAAGACTCAAAAGCTGATGCGCTTGTTTTTAATCGCACCGTGGGTTTGAGGGATTCCTGGGCTAAAAAGAAGAAGTAAGCATCTCTTGTATGTCGTCAATTAACTCTGTAACTGAGCTATACCAAACAGTGGATTTTTGACTGAAGTGCATAAGGATATCGTTACATTCTTTTGAGATGTAAGGATAGAGCTTGCGGAGGTTAACAACGCGGTTACGACCGAGGAGCGAAAGATCACCGGAATCGAGACTATCTACCACCTGTTGACCCAGGAGAGGATCATTTAGCACAGATTGAGGATGGTAATCGCCCTTGCCCACCAGGAAAATCAGCACCCCGGCCAGCTCATGCAGGTCAAGGATGAAGGGATGTTCCGCCAGGTAAAAGTCATAATCAAAATCGATCCAGCGCATATACTCACTCCCATACTCCACCAGGATATGATCGCGTCGCACATCACCGTGGCGAAAACCATCGGCATGGAGCATGGCAATACCTTGAGCGCAGCCAAGGAACTCGAGGAGGAGTCCCGGCAGATGCTGCCGGTAATACTCTTCATGGCTACATTCAAAACGATACACATGTTTATCGAGCTGACGGCCACGGATCACATCAAGAATACGAACGAGGTTTCCCGCTTCATCTTCCGCCCCGTAACCTTGCATAAAGCGTGAGTTACCCCTGGTATGTTCCAAGATGCGAGCCTCTTTTTCCGGGCTCCGGTAACAGCGAACGGTAAAGCCACCGACCTCTATATCAAAGGTCTCATGGAAAACGAGCTTAAGGATATGGGGTTGTCCACTGGCCAGATCAACCACCTTGGGCACCCATTGTTTAATCTGATCATCCACCCCAAAACGCCCCTCCACAGTATGGCCAGTAACCAGAAAATAGCGATCATCAACGACAATAACATCACTGTAATCAATCATTGAAAAATTGGAGGTGTCACGATATACCTTAGGGCGCCGACGCAAGGATCGACTAATGGGATGCGCCTTGAATCGTTCTTGAATATGGCTTGGTAGATCGCTAAGATATTCCGTCATGAGACAACCCAGACGGTGAAATCATGGCTGGCCCGAACCACAGCATTTGAAACTGAACCAAACAAGAACTCTTCTGCCTTGGAAATACCGCGTTTCCCTAAAACCACAGTGTCACATTCGCACTCCTTTTGTTTAGCAAGAATCACATCGCTCAGGGACTTGCCCTCTGCCATTACAGATTCCGTGCTAATTTGTTGGACGTTGATGAACTTGGAAAGGCTGGTGCTGCATTCTTTAAAAATGACAGCAGCCTGTTCCTCATATTCCTGGATGTAGTCTTCCTGATTCCCCCCCTGAGTATAATAATCTGGAGGTGGAGAGGGAAAGACATGTAGGAGAAAGATCTTAATGTCCTCTCGGCCTCGGATCATTTCACCTACATATTGAAATTCACGTTGTGACGCGGCAGTCTTATCTACCGCCATCAGAAAACGATTATTTGACATGAATAAGCCTCCTTAGGGGTAATGCTTCCAAACAACAGATACTGTAATAAAAATATCAACACAGTGGACTAAAAGTCAAGGAATTATAAAATCATCCACAGCAATCAACCTTCAATACCCTAGAACAAAAAGGAAAAAAGTGGCCTTCAGGCCACTCTCCTGCGAAAATAATTCAAAACTACGATAACACTAACCAGCAAACAAGAAACTCCGGCCAGGGTCAAATACACCGTAGCAAAACCAAATGTTTCCTTTATTCCCGTCACCATCCCCACACTTAAAGCCCCGACTCCAAAGGTAAGAATAAATTTCAGCCCATAGGCTGAGCTATGTAAACCGGGTGGACTCAAGCGGGCAACAAGCGTATTCTCAAGTGGTTGCATACCAAGCAAAAAGAATGAATGAATCATGGCAAAAACAATAAGCGGGATATTAGACGCCAGCGACATACCAATAGCCATTGGTATGGTTATCAAATGGAAAAGAAGATATCCATATCCAAGATCAACCTTCTGCCCAACTCTGCCGCCGAAATATTGCCCACCCATCCCAACCAGATAGATTGTCGAGGTGATAAGCGTTGCAAAAACATTGGCGGAACCAAACTGCCCGGCCACGGACAAAAAGCTTTCGTAGAGGTTTTGATTCTGTAACTCAAAGTAGGCTGGCAGGGTGATAGAAACTGCACGATAGATAACTCCGCCCAGCATCATTGCCACAAGTAGCACTAAAAATGGAACAAGGCTTTGTTTTGAACCGGCCTCGACTTTTTTAACTACGCCTTGCTCCTTACTCCCTTTAGCAAGATATAGAAAGACAAGACCACTCAAATTAACCACAGCAAGTACAAAATAGACTGCCTGTGCGCCGTAAAAGTAATTTACCGATCCAGCCAGTAAGGGCGCTGCAGCAAGACCAAGGTTGCCAAACATTCCATTAAGAGCCATGCCCCTGCTGGTATTTTCCACTTCCTTTGCTATCCAGCCAAGGCCAACAGGATGGTATATCCCTGAAAAGAGACCTATTCCAGAAAGACAGAGACTAAACAGAAAGGGATTTGATATATTCAAGGCGGCCAGAAAACCGCAAATACCAGCACCCAGATGAAACAAACCAAGCAACGGCCTGGAACCAATCTTATCTGCGAGTAATCCCCATGGAAGAGCTGTAACACCAAAAAGAAGGTACATCCAGAAGGATAAGGCGAGGGTCTGCACCATATCCAACCCAAACCCGGCAGCAAGCGGCAGGAGTACAGCCGGAAAAACCAGCATGTTGAAATGACTTAAGAAATGGCCATAACAGGCCACTCTCAGGATTGAACGTTCTCTTGGAGACACAGTGTCAGGAGTTAGAAGTCAGATGATTCCTGATTCTATCGAGAATCAGATTGGCTGTTTCTTCTTTGCTGGTTAAAGGAAGTTCTGTGAAACCGTCCTTATCAAGGAGGGTTATTTGATTTGTATCAGCTTCAAAGCCAGTGTTGTCGTTACTGATATCGTTTATGGCTATCAGATCCAGATTCTTGTTTATGAGTTTTTTCTCACCAGCCTTGCGTAAATCACAACTCTCAGCCGCAAAACCCACAAGCAAATAATTGGTATCAGTTTTTTGCTGACCAAGGGTATTGAGGATATCGTCTGTCTGTTCAAGGTTTAAAATAAACTCGGCATTTTCTTTTTTAACTTTCTCTTTAGCTGCGTTTTCAGGTCTAAAATCACTTACAGCTGCGGCCTTTATGATAACAGAACTCTCAGCACTCTGTTTCATCACTGCTTCATACATTTCTTTGGCTGTTTCTATTGCTGTCAGCTTAACACCATAGGGGGCGGGCAATGCGGTGGGACCACTAATCAAATGTACTGCAGCCCCCCGCCTTCTGGCTGTTATTGCTAAGGCGTATCCCATCTTACCAGATGACCGGTTGCTTAAAAATCTTGCAGGATCCAAAGCTTCACGGGTGGGACCTGCTGTTATAAGTATTTTTTCTCCTGCCAGATCCTGTGGAGACAAAGATTGCAGAAGTTGCTCTTTTACATTTTCCCACTCTGCAAGACGCCCTGGTCCTTCTGTTTTGCATGCCATCTTGCCATATTCCGGATCTATGATGCCATATCCGGTTTCAGCTAGAATTTTGAGATTTTTCCTGGTCAGAGGATTCTCAAACATCTTTGAGTTCATAGCGGGTGCAATAAGCACAGGACAATCTGCTGCAAGCACTGTTGTGGCGAGAAGATTATCGGCAAAACCATGGGCTAGTTTAGCAATGGTGTTGGCAGTGGCTGGAGCAATCAGTATAAGATCAGCCTCCTGCGCCAACTGAATATGAGAAATAGAATGCGCCTCTTCCGCCTGAAACATATCTGTTAGGACAGGATTTCCGGAAAGCGCAGCAAAGGTGAGAGGTGCGACAAATCGTGCCCCTGATTCTGTCATAATAACAGATACATCTGCGCCTTTTTTTGTCAAGGTACTCACCCAGCCAGCGACTTTAAAAGCCGCAATGGAACCGGTAACACCAATAACTATTTTTTTTC
>JAOZLI010000298.1 GCA_029934915.1 Desulfocapsa sp.
GAATCTGACGGCCTGAATCTATCGGTCGTTTTTTGAACTTTCGTTTGTTCTTTCGGATAGTTCCTGGCTTTTCGATAAATTGACTGTCAAATCAACGAAGTTTATGCAAGCGAAGGTTATTTGTTATTATTTGCTTTAATATCTGCTTATTATGCTGCTCAAGCCGCTCTCTCTTCTAAACATCAATAGCTGTTGTGGTGCCTTTGCAGGCTGTTTTTTCCTGAACCCAGCCATTTTTATCAGCAGAACGGCAATAGAACCTAAAGTACAGCGAGACATGGTAGCCGATTGACTGCGTACGCGGACAGTTTCAAGGCCGGTTTGATTCTTCAACAGATTAAACGGCCTCTCACAGTTTTTACGAATATCATGAGCTTCTCGTATGCCGGCAGCATGGTAAGGAATCCGCTGAAAGAATCCACTGTCCATCGGGATAAAACGGTATTGCGGGCAAGATCGGGAAAGATCGCACTCGTCTGGATCTGCGCTGCATTTGTACTCATGACTTTGTTCCTCAACACCCAAGTGGTACGTGTACCGGCAATTGTAAGTTGGATTGGCACGATCAAAGCGGGAGTCAGTAACGAACCACTGCACATGGTAGATCTCATGCCGACCTTTCTGACTCTCGCTGGTGAATCTGCTAGCTCTGGGCAACCTTTTGACGGCAAAGATGCCTGGGGCACATTTGCAGATGGCAAGGCATCCCCGCATGAGGACATTCTGATCAACGCGGAATTTTTCCGGGGCGCAATCCGAAAAGGTCAATGGAAGCTGGTCACACTAGCTACATTGCCTGGTAAAACCGAGTTGTTCGACATATCCAAAGATCCTGGCGAGAAGACCAACGTTGCCGATCAATTCCCGGAAGTAGTTGCAGATCTGGAGGCGCGTCTGATTGCCTACGCAAGAGAGAAGAAAACCAGCGAGTGGCTAAAGGCACAACGCTTATTTATGGGCGAACAAGGTAAGACTGCGTTTGATCCTGGATTTGATGTCAGCGATGGCGGTTTGCCTAATGAGAAACCAGTGCTGCCGGTAGCTCAATAGAAAATCAAGCTTTCAATGAATACAAAGAAAACATTTATGACTCAATCACGATCAATAACATTCTCGGCTGTTCTGCTGCTAATTCTGATTACTGGGGTTAGCAGCTCGGCCCAGGCAGTGGAAGGGGGACGTTCCCTCTATCTGCTGGGTAAACGTGGTCCATTAGCAGGACTCATCCCCCAACCTGGATGGTATTTAACTAATGATTTTTTTCATTACAGCGGTTCCACCGATCAGGAGTTGCCCATTGCCGGGATCCAGAGCCACAACATCTCAGCTGAGGCGACGGCCAATCTTTTTCAAGGAACATGGATCACTGACACTACGCTGGGCGACGCCAGGTTGGCCATGAGCCTACTGCTGCCTTACAGCCATATGTCTACGGATGCTTTTGCTGGTACCACATACGCAGGAGCCCCAATTGAATTGCAGGTCTCGGACGGAGTGAGCAATTTCGGTGATCCGGTGCTGGCTACTTCTCTGGGATGGCGTAGCAGCAAAGACGACCGGCTTCGAGCATGGAATATCTATGCTTCGCTTTTCATCCCAGTGGGTGACTATGAAGAGGGCAGACTGGCCAATAATGGTGCGAACCGCTGGGGGCTTGATATAGGCACTGCCTTTTCCGGTGGCAACAAAAAGCGAGGCCGGGAATTTTCAGGGGTTCTGGGCCTGACCATAAACGGTGAAAATCTGGATACCAAATATCAAAGTGGTATCGAGGCCCATCTGGAACTGACCTATAAACAACACGTTCCCGGCGGATTTTCAGCAGGGCTTGTAGGGTACGGCAACCTCCAGCTGACTCCTGACAGTGGCGGGCCTGATATTCTAGGCGATTTTAAAGGGCATGTCGTCGGGTTTGGTCCGGAGCTTGCCTATCAATTCAAGATTATGGAACATACTACATCAGCGGATCTCCGCTGGTATCATGAATTCTGGGCAAGAAACAGGGTGGAAGGTGATGCAGTTTTTTTGACCATCTCGTTTGCGCTGTAACACTATTCATTTTAATTACTCTGCCTCTATACAATACTCAGTAAATGAATGATTCAAACGAAACACTGCCCCTTCTTCTCGCGGGTCCAATTCTACGCCATGTAAGCCACAAGCAGATTAGTTTATGGCTGGTAACTTCTGAGCCTGTCAGTCTCCATGTGCACTGTTTTCAGGGAGAAGAATGTATCGCACAGGATACCTGGGGACCTGACCATACACGCCAGGGTAACTACACTGGTACTACACTGGGTCAAGTACTACACTGATATACACTGGGTCGGACCAAGCTATCGCCTTGTACTAACGCAACAATATCATAAAACGTAGGCCGTTTCAGCTCTTAGAGGATTCTTTTCACCCCCGAAAACGGCAGTCTAAGAAAACCAAACAGGTGGTTGGGTGCGCTAATATTGCCACATCGAAGGTCTGGATTTCTTTGCAATCCCTTTATTGTAGGTCTCTACTATACATCCACCCCCGTAGCCGCCCTGCTGATCCAAGCTTCCATCTCCTGAATTGTACCTGGCTAACCGCCTGGAGTAAGCCACCACCTGAGTTTGACAAGGTGGCCCGTATGGGCTATTGTTTAGTCGGGAGGTAACATTATGGCAAAATCTGCAACAGTAAGAGCTCGCATAGAGCCTAGGTTAAAAGAAGAAGTAGAAACACTTTTCCATCAACTGGGAATTTCTACGACTGAGGCAATTAATATTTTCTACAACCAGGTGAAGTTACGGAAAGGACTTCCCTTTAATGTTGTTGTGCCCAACAAAACCACAAAGAAAACATTCAAGGATACCGATGCCGGAAAGAACCTGACCCGGTGCGAGAGTGTTGATGATATGTTTGATAAGCTGGGTATTTAAATGCTTCATCCGACATATACCAGGCAGTTTGAGCGCGATCTTAAAAAAATGCTAAAGAGAGGGAAAGATAAAGAAAAAATTAAAAAAATAATCAGTTTACTTGTCCGGGAGGAGCAACTCCCACAAAACTGTAGAGATCACAAACTGGTAGGGAACTACCAGGGGCGAAGGGATTGTCACATCGAACCAGACTGGTTGCTTATCTATAAGTACCAGGGGCAAGAGATTGTTTTAGAGCGAACAGGTAACCATTCAGACTTATTTAAAAAGGCTATGTTCGCGTTAAGTGTGGAATTTTGTTTCCAATAGAGTTATTTCCGGTAAATACAATGTGTTACTGTTTTTCCAGTAGCCTCGTTTTATCCCAGTCTACGGTTTTTCAACATTT
>JAOZLI010000066.1 GCA_029934915.1 Desulfocapsa sp.
CGGAGCAAACCTTAGCCCCGTCCCAGACCAAGCGACAATACCTTCTCAATAAAAAAGATACTACTCTTCCTTAATAGCAAGAAGAGGCTCAAGCCCAGCCAACCGCATAATAGGGAAGAACGCACCACTAAGACAGACAATACAGCCAATACCAAGTCCCATAAAAGAAATCAAAACAGAATTGAAACTAAGGCTTGTCACTGCGCCTATGCTACTCAGTAAATGAAAATCAGCGCCCAGGTAAGCAATAAGAAGATGTCCAAAAACAATACCTAAAAGGCCGCCAGTAAGAGAAATAATAAATGCTTCAAAGAGAAACATTTTAATAATATGACTTTTGCGAGCACCAATGGCACGCAGGATTCCAACTTCTCTTTTCCGTTCTCCTGCAATGGCCGAGAAGGTCGACCACGCAAGAAGGATGGCCAGCAGGGACGAAATAAGAATGGTAACAGTGAAAATGCGAAGGATGTCATTCAAGGTATTGCGGACATCAGCACCGATGGAACCTCTGGTCATGATGGCGATACGAGGATTGATATTTCTAATTTTTGCAACCAGCAGGTCTATATCGACACCTTCTTTTGTCTTGATAAAAATAATGGAGATATTGCCTTTTTTGTAGCTGCCCAGGGCCTCTTCTGAAAGCTTATCAATATCTTGTTTACGGATGAATATACCACGATCAATCCCAGTTCCGGTGTACTCAAGGTGACCAACTATTTTGACACCGGCACCAAAGAGGGACGCGGTGTCAATAAGCCCAAGGTATTCGTGGACATAATTGCCAACGTAGACTTCATTGTCTCCCAGTTCCTTTTTGCTTTCCGGGGTGAGCCATGGAGCAACAATAAAATCGGGATTCGGCTCGTAAACAATGACTTGTCCTTCGTCAATGGAGCAGCATCCTGCATCCAGGGTGTCTAGATATGTGTGGGTGTTGAGTGATTCGATTTCTTCAACATCGGATAACGCGTCCAGTATAAAATCATCCATATAAAACGTTTTTTCACGGCTCTCCAGGATAAACTCTTCCGCACTGGATTGCGCTTCTACCGGAACCAGAACAATATCAGCACCCAACCTTTTATTGGCAATCTCCAAGTCTACCTCAACAGCGTTATTAAAAAGGAGTGCAAAAACCAGGAGACCAACAAGAAGCGAGACAGCAAGCAGCAGTACGATATTGCGAAATACTTTTCTGCTAACGTTCTTCCATGCGAGTTGCTGAAGGGATAGGGACTTTGCTGTTGTCATAAAAGGTAAATGGATAAGGTATTACTTCCAGTTAGCATCAAGACCGCAAAGTACAGCATGGACGGCATCTTCACCGGTACCGAGGTCGTCATCGTGACAGGCCAGACAGACAGAAGCAGGCTTGCCGGTAAAGGCGCCGGCTTTCATGTCATATACTGCAATGGTACCATCCATCCAGAATTCGGTGTTGGCGGGTTTCTTGGGATCTTTTGGGGTTACACCCTCTCTGATACGTTTTGCGCGTGAGGTGGCAATGACATATTTGGAATCTGGTGTGAATATGGCATCGTGAAACTGGTCAAGTGGACCTGCAGTTTCAGCATCCAGTACTTTCAATGTCTTCGCATCAATGATGAATAGAATGTCACCCGTTGCGTTGGCAATGTATTTTCCATCTGGTGAATAGTACTGACGGAAGGAAACGGTGGACTTCTTGTTACCAGTGGCGATACCTTTTCTAAGTACCTTGACGTTACCTTTTTCCAGCTCTTTGGCATCCAGTACGAACATGTGCATCTTGCCAACAGTGTTGCCATAATCTTTGGACGTTATGGGGGCGTCAGATTCGTTGAATGTGAGGAAAAACTCACTTTCATCGGGAGACGTAATACCATGGATATACTTGTAGGCAACTCCTGGGTCAGCTTCAGTGCCTTCAAAGAAAACCTGATGTTTTACTTTCATGGTTTTTTTGTCAACCACAGTGAGATAACCGGGCTTGCTCATGGCGATGGGCATAAAAGAGGATGATGTCTGTCCGGATGCACAGTACATTTTCGCCGTGTTCATAACATTTGCAGGTGTTGTTACCTCTGTATCCATGATCACTTCACCCGTGGAAAGATCGGTTTTTCCCACGTGGGTAATTGCACCTTTCAGCTCTTTATCAAGTTTATAGGTGGACCAGTACATGATGTTTTTGTCTCTGCTGTCGATTCTGGCATCATGGGTAGGGTGGGTGTCACCATCGCCAATATCTATTTTTTCCAGTGTGGTGATAGTGATGGGAGCATCTTTACCCGGTTCAATAATTATTTTGGCATCGGCAAAATGCCCGCCCATTCCGGCAATATACATGTCGGCTTCGTATTTCTCAGCGAGTGCTGTGCCACCAAGGGCAAGGGATAAAAACATGCTGCCTGCAACTGTGGAACTCAAAAGAGTTCTTTTAAATTGTGTCATTATTTCTCCTCCAGAATAAATACAAAAAATGTTACCTGCCGCCACAGCGGATGCAGATAATATTTGACGCAACTTGCCACGTAGTGGTAGGGTTACGCTCGCAACTTACCACGAGGTGGCAGTGGTTTGTCAAATGAAAAATGAGAAAAGATGAATAAAAATACTATTTTAGCATCTTGTTTATTTCTGAAATGCGTTTGGGAAGTTGCATTTTTTTGCTTGGACGGTAGTATGTTAGGACAATTTCCCAGGCAATGATGGCAATATCATAAATGTGAATAAAAACCATACGGGACGATAAATAATGCTTATTTCTTGTCAGGAATTACAAAAACAGTATATGGCAGATCATCAGCCTGTTCTGGCTGCTGATGGTATAAATCTTGATATCGCAGAAAATGATTTTCTTACCATTTTAGGGCATTCCGGATCCGGTAAGACAACATTACTCAGCCTTATTGGAGGATTGACCACGCCAGATAGTGGGAAAGTGTTGATAAGGGGAGTGGATGCCTGGGCTGGTACGGATGCCGAGGTCTCAAGAGTTCGCAACGAAACCATTGGTTTTGTGTTTCAATTTGCCAGTCTTCTGCCAACGCTGACTGTGCATGAAAATCTGCTGCTTCCGTTAAGCTTTGGTGGCCCGCAGGCTGGAAGCAGTGAAAAAGCCGATGCTTTGTTGCAGGAAGTTGGGATTTTAGAAAAGCGAAACAGCTTTCCCGCAGAACTTTCCGGTGGTCAACAGCGTCGGGTGGCCATTGCCAGGGCATTTATGAATGACCCGCAGATCGTTCTAGCCGATGAACCCACGGGAGATCTGGATGAGACAACGGAAAGGGAAATAATGGATTTTTTCTATCGTCGTCATGAGCAGGGTACTACCTTTGTGATTGTTACCCATAATTCGAAACTTGCCCATGGTCATAAGAGGCTCAGGGTCTTAAATATGAAAAATGGTTCTCTTCAGGAGCAGTAAATGTCCAGGAAAATAATCTCTGTTTTGTTGTTCTGTGTGTTCTTGTTCGCTGGTTGTGGTGGTGAAAAAAAGAAGATATTGGCCATAGGCGATAAGGCACCCGATTTTAGTGTTGTCAGTATGCAAGGGGAGACGATTACCTTAAGTGACTGGCAGGGAAGTCCGGTTGTTTTACGCTTTTGGGATACCGAATGTAAATATTGTCGGGCTGACACCCCCATTTTTAATTATTACTTTGCAAAGTATAAAGAGAAGGGCTTACATGTCCTCTATGTGAATACTGGCCGGGAACCTTTGGCTGTTGTGGAATCCTTTGTGGCAGATCTTGAGATTGACTTCCCCGTGGTGGTAGAGGGTGGAGATGTTGTGGGAAAACAATATAATGTGAAGATCGTGCCTCAAACTATTTTCCTGTCTCCCGATGGCACGATTATGACGGCCATTTTGGGTGGTGTTGGAGAGGCTGAATTTAATGAGATTTTAGGAGCATATTTATGAAACGATATCTTTTGACAGCTTTTGCCTGCATGACCTTGCTGCTAGTGATAGTGATGCCAGCCCAGAGTAAAGAACACGCACCGGATAGTAAAACAAGATGTGTCGTCTGCGGAATGTTTGTTGCCAAATACCCGATGTGGTTGGCAAGTTTGAGCTACGAAACGGGTGAGCGTCTCTATTTTGACGGTGTAAAAGATATGATGGCTTTTTTCTTTTCTCCCGAAGAATTTGGAACTTCTAAAGATAAGAAGATTAGCCAGGTGGAAGTGAAAGATTATTACAAACAGAAGTGGATTGATGGTAAAACTGCCTTTTATGTGATTGGCAGTGACGTGTTGGGTCCCATGGGACATGAATTGATTCCTTTTGCGTCAAAACCTGCGGCAGAAAATTTTCTTAAGGATCACCATGGTAGTGAGATAATTTCCTTTTCAACAATTACCCATGAACGTATTTCTTCTATGCGCATGGGACATATGATGAAATAGGAAGGGAGAATATCGCACCCCAAGGGCATTTCTTTCAGGGCAAATGACGAACAAGGAATTTCGAACCGCAGAAGTAAAAAAACTTCGACATTCGACATTCCTTGTTCGATATTCGACATTCTCTTTTTAGTCTTTATGAGGCCATCAACTATCCTATTCAGCTTTTTATTTTTCATTGTAATACTCAATGCGTTGTTGAGTCTTGTAAACAACAATCGATGGGAAGCAATGATACAAAACTTACCAGCAAAACAGCAGTTGGTAGCAACATTAGGGTTAACAGATTTAGCACTGAGCACAGAAGCACGCTACACACGACACCCATCACTAAGTGATCCCTTAGCAGCCTATATGGATCATCCAGGTGCCATCGAACATTTTCCCAGTGGCTCCTTTATCCTGCCAATTGCTCAAATGGATAACTAACAGTATGCATAGCGCCATTCAGCAGCAGCTTAATATTCTCGATTATGGTCTCCATTCTCTTTGGCAAAAAAAAGGGAAAAACCTTGCCGTTTTTCTGATATTTTCAGCAGTTATTTTTTTGCTCGCCTCCTTTCAATTTATGAGTGCATCGCTGGGCAAAACAGCAGAACACTTGTTGAAGACTGTTCCGGATATCACAGTACAGCAACTTTTAGCTGGACGGCAGGTGCCTCTTTCCACAGAGAGTGTGGAAAAACTAGATCTTATTTTTGGAATAAGTGATATACGTCTGCGGATTTGGGGCTACTATTTCGACGAAAGTAATGGTGCCAATTATACGGTAATCGGCAGCAGTGCGCCTGCAACTGATCCTTTACTTGAGTCTTTATTGGTGTCAGGAAGATATCCAACGGAGGACGAGAACCATAAAGTGGTGCTTGGTGATGCGGTGATACAGAACCTCGATCTGCAGAACAGAACCCACTTTTCACTGTTTCGGCCGGATCTCAGCCAGATTTCCTTGCAACGGGTTGGAGTTTTTCAGGAGTCTGCTAATTTACTCACTGCTGATCTTATGCTGATGGGGCTTGAAGACGCCAGGGATCTCTTTGCCATGCAAGAGAATGAGATTACGGATCTTCTTATTTCTGTTGGAAATCCCGTTGAAATTTCCACCATTGCTGAAAAAATAGCAAATGCCCTACCGGGTAGCAGGGTTATAACGGCTCAGCAGATTCAAAAAACCTATAAGGCAGTGTTTAGCTTTCGTTCTGGCTTTGGCGCAGCATGTCTTTTGGCTTCTCTTGCTGCTTTTGTTATTCTTGCCTTTGATAAAGCCCTTGGTTTTTCAAGAGAAGATCAACAGGAAGTGGGGATCCTGAAAATGCTTGGCTGGCAGACACGGGATATCATGCGTCTTCGTTTCTACGAGTCTCTGGCCACTGCTGCCTGCGCTTTTGGTTTAGGAATAAGCCTTGCCTGGATCCATATTCTGTTTTTTGATGGAATACTGTTTCGACCTATCTTTCTGGGCTGGTCTGTTTTACGTCCAACGCTAACAATTATTCCCTATATCCAGGGACGTGATATCCTGTTGCTGTTTGCATTTTCTGTCCTGCCCTATCTGGCAGCAACCATTATTCCTGCGTGGCGGGCAAGTATTGTCCGTCCTGATTCGGTGGTGTGAGAGTTATGGAAAATACACCTCAAATCGAACTTACAAGCGTTCACAAATATTATAATCAGGGACAGGAAAATGAAGTTCATGCTTTAAAGGATGTCAATCTGAGCATTGCCCGGCAGGAGATTGTCTGTCTGCGTGGCCCCTCAGGATCTGGGAAAACAACTTTGCTCTGCCTTATTGGCTGTGTTTTTGGACCTAGCAGTGGACGGGCAGCAGTGGGCGGTAAACAGTTGCAACGGATGCCCGATGAATTTTTAACAAAATATCGTCGGGAAACCATAGGCTTTATCTTTCAGCATTTTAATATTTTGCCGCATTTAAGCGTGGAAAAGAATGTTGCTCTCCCTCTTCTACCCCTGGGAATAAGCCCCAGAGAACAGAAAAGTCGGGTCGGGGTACTGCTCGAACGCTTTGGAATCGAGCACCGGAAAAACTTTAAAGCCTCCCAAATTTCTGGTGGCGAACTGCAACGTGTAGCCATTGCACGAGCTCTTATTAATGATCCACCCATCATTCTGGCAGATGAACCCACAGCGCATCTCGATTCACGTCGCAGCCATGAACTCATGGAGTATCTTGTGAGTCTGCGCCAGGATGGGAAAACCATTATCCTGACATCGCATGATCCCCTGGTGACAGAACATGCAGGCGTTGATCGTATCGTTGATGTTCAGGATGGATGTATTGTGTCAGGTTCGCGCTGATGCTGGGTACATCCTGGGCCATTGGCTTGACCATTACCAGTCTGGTGGTTTTGTTTGTGACCTTGCGTGCCGCCTATACCGGTGTGCGAGTGGTCAGATTCTGGGATCAGTCTGCTGACTCTCCTTTACAGATCCGGCTTGAGAGTGAGATCTGGCTCTCTTCCACCCTGATGGAATACGGCCTCTTTTTTCAGCTTTTTTCACTCCTCCTGCTGGTGATTGCTGCGGATTCTTTTGCTGCAATTCTTCCAGGCGCCATGTGTGCAACAGGGTCTTTTCTGGCCAACAGTTACGGGATGAAAGTCCTGGTCCTGAAACTGGTTTCGGTCTTTTTCTATGGCTTTTGGATTTTGATTCACCGTCTCGATATCTGCTCTCCCCATTATCCTCTGGTTCGACTGAAAAATATCTATCTGTTGTTGCTCTGTCCGTTGTTACTTACAGATATGACTTTCCAGACTCTGTATCTGAACGGCCTGCACCCAGATATCATCACATCCTGTTGCGGGGTGGTATTTCAGAAACCGGATGTGCATTTACTTGGATTGTCACAGCAAATGGCAACGCCCACAAGTATTGTCCTCTTTTATTGTGGCTGTTTCCTGCTCCTGCTGACGGGATGGCTCAATTTTCGTTATTCCAGTCTGCTGTTGGCAGTGGGAGCCTGTTTGCTCTTTCCCGCAGGCTTGTGGATGGTGACAACCTTTGTCTCCCCTTATGTATACGCCATGCCCCATCATCGCTGTCCCTTTTGTATCTTACATGTGGAATACAACTTTGTAGGTTATCCACTCTTTGTGAGTCTGTATCTCGCATCATTCTCAGGAATGGGGATTGGGCTGCTAGGGCTCTTTGCTTCCTATTCAGAGTTGGCAAAAGCACTGCCGCGTTTTCACAAGAATCTTCGTTCGCAGTTTTTTGTTTTCCTTCTTTTCTTTGTTGTCTTATCTCTCTATTATCCGTTGAAATACCTTGTGTTAGGCGGAGAATAATTTGCTACACTTTTAGCCTGTTCTTGTGATACACCTTAGTATGGACGATTATCTTAGGGCTCGGAAAATAGCAAGTTATTTCCTACCGAACCCTTATCATCAACAGGTGCGCATGATACAAACTATTCGACAGAATGCAGGTGGAAAGCGGTTCTTTATGCTGCTGCTTTGTGCTGTTTTTAGCATCCTGACGATTTTATGCTGTTTTTCTCCTGTTCATGCCCAGTCAGACAGTCGCCTGTTGCAGATAAAGGCTGCATTTACCTACCGTTTTCTTCTCTTTACGAAATGGCCGGAGCAAACGTCACCCGCCCCTGATGAGCTTATTCGTATCGGGGTTGTCGACAACCATGTCTTTGCTGCCCTTTTTGAAAAGATGTCCAGTAACCAGGGAGCAAATAAAAATAAGATAGTTGTTCAGTTCCTGGATGATTCCGCCACTGCCGATGATTTCAGACGTTGCCGTCTTCTGTATATTTCTGCATCAGCTGCCGATCGAAGTGAAAAAATCCTGCAGCAGGTTACCGGGTATCCGGTACTGACCGTGAGTGATATGGATTCGTTTGTGGATGTTGGCGGCATGATACACCTCACCACCCAACAAAATCGTATCCGCTTTGTTGTAAATCGAAGCCGGGCCAATGATGTCGGGATTAGCTTTAATGCACAGATGCTGAAGCTGGCAACTTCGGTTCTTGAGGTGGAGAATGAATAAACGCAGCGTTTTTATCAACTTATCCATTCGAAAAAAACTCCTTTCGGTGATGATGATTGCCAGCTGTTTCGCCATGCTGGTAACCGGATCAGTGTTCACACTGTATCAAACCTTCTATTTTAATTCTCAACTGGCACAACACCTCTCCTCCATAGCCGAAGTTATTGCCAATAATTCCAAGGCGGCTCTGGCATTTATGGATCCGGCTGATGGTCTGGATACTCTAAAGTCTTTGGAGACAATTGACTCTATGACGGCTGCGACTCTGTATGATGAACAGGGAGCAGTTCTGGCCTCCTGGAAACGTGACAATGCTTTAGCATTACCTGGTACAGCACCAGAATGGCAGGGGACACGGGAAAGGGACGGGCATATTCTCGTTGTCTGGAAGGTCGTAGAAAAGGGGCAAATACTTGGTACGCTGCTTATGAGCTCCAGTACCAGCGAAAAAGCCATTTTCCTGAAAAAAAGTCTGTTTGTGATTGTACTCCTGTTTTTGATTACAGCAATGATCACCTTCGTTCTTGCCCAATATCTGCAGGCTATCATTTCAAGACCTGTTAATTCTCTGGCCGATGTTATGACCAGGATTTCCGAGACTCAGGATTACTCTTTGCGGAGTAAACAACTTTCAGATGATGAACTTGGGCAATTGTCTGGCTTTTTTAATGAAATGCTGGACAGGGTTGAAGATAGAGACAATCAGCTGCAGGAAAACAGGGGATTGTTGCAGGCCATCATTGATAATGCTGGTTCGGTTATCTATCTCAAGGATCTTGATGGGCACTATCTATTGGTTAATAGGCGTTACCGTGAGGTTGTAGCCATTCATGGTGAAGAAATTCTTGGTCGTACGGATTATGATCTTTTTTCTCATGAACAGGCGGAGAAGTTTGTCGCACTTGATGCCAGAACCCTGGCGCAGGGTGAACTCATTGAAGAAGAGGAGGTCGCTCCCCACGCCGAGGGTGACCATATCTACTTATCTGCCAAATTTCCTCTGCGTGATGCCAATGGGGAGATTTATGCAATTTGTGGAATTTCCACCGATATTACCGAACGGAAACAAGCAGAAAATGAGCTGCGTCAGTTACGTAATTATCTTGATAATGTCATTGATTCCATGCCATCTGCTCTTATTGGTTTAGATGCTGAGGGTAAGATTACCCGCTGGAATCATGAGGCAGAACGTCTCAGCGGGTTGTCTTCTAAGGAGGCCACCGGTTGTCTGCTTAATTCGGTCTTACCCCAATTCTCAGTCCAGCTTGAAAAGGTGCATCAGGCCATTAAACAGCGTCAGGTTCAGGATAGTGCCAGGGTGTCTTACGCCGAGGATGGTAGAAATGTTTTTAAAGAAGTTACCGTGTATCCGCTGGTTGCCAATGGCATTGAGGGGGCGGTACTCCGGGTGGATGATGTAACCGAACGGGTACAGATAGAAGAGATGATGATCCAGACTGAAAAAATGATGTCTGTGGGAGGACTTGCTGCCGGCATGGCCCATGAAATCAACAATCCTCTCGGTATTATGATTCAGGCAGTGCAGAATATTGAACGTCGAGTTTCACAGGAGATCCCGGCTAATGTCAGGGTCGCCGAAGAATGTGGAACTACGGTAGCGGTTATCAAATGTTATCTGGAAAAACGCATGGTGTTGACCATGATAGAAGACATTCGTGAAGCCGGAGCCAGGGCTGCAAAAATTGTTGCTAATATGCTTCAATTTAGCAGGCGCAGCGAATCGGCTACTCAATATGCCAATATCCCTGAGCTCATAGACAAAACCATAGAGCTTGCTGCCAATGATTATGATTTGAAAAAGAAATTTGATTTTCGTCATATTGATATCAAGCGTGAGTATGCGTCGGATCTACCCGAGATTAAGCTGGTGGTAACGGAGTTTGAACAGGTTATTCTGAATTTATTAAAGAATTCTGCTCAAGCCATGGCGGAACAAAAAGATATAGATCGTAAACCGCAGATCAGTATTCGGGTGGAAAAGGATATGGATAGTGTTCATATCTCTCTGCAGGATAATGGACCTGGTATGGAAAAAAATGTTTGTAAACGTGTGTTCGAACCATTTTTTACCACTAAGCCGGTGGGGAGCGGTACTGGTTTGGGGCTGTCTGTTTCGTATATGATTATTACCAATAATCATAAGGGAAGTATGGAAGTAGAATCGGTGGTTGGTGAGGGGACGGTGTTTAGGATTTCTTTACCGTTGGTTTAAATTCTAACAAGCGTTGTCTAA
>JAOZLI010000067.1:0-2870 GCA_029934915.1 Desulfocapsa sp.
CAGGTGTACGTTATTCCCTTATTAATCCCGCATCCTATGTTGATACTAATCTGGTCGGTTTTGGTAATCTTCTGGAAGGGTGCAGGCATTCAGGGGTGAAGCACTTCGTGTACGCTTCTTCGAGTTCAGTGTATGGCGCTAATACCAAACAGCCATTCTCAGAACATGACAACGTCAACCATCCTGTTTCCTTATATGCTGCATCCAAAAAAGCTAACGAACTGATGGCGCACTCCTATAGCCATTTGTATGGACTTCCCTGTACAGGATTGCGGTTCTTCACAGTGTATGGGCCATGGGGACGGCCTGATATGGCACCCATGCTGTTTGCCAAGGCAATTCTTGCCGGTGAGCCGATTAATGTTTTTAATAATGGTAATATGGAAAGAGATTTTACCTTTGTTGATGATATTGTGGAAGGCGTTGCAAGAGTTGTACAAAAGCCTGCAGAACCCAATTTCGAATGGGACAGTGAAAATCCTGATCCTGCTACGTCCTATTGCCCATACAAGGTGTATAATATAGGAAATAATAAAAAAGAACGTTTGCTCTATTTTATTCAACTCCTTGAAGAAAACCTTGGTAGGAAAGCCGATAAGAACTTTATGCCCATGCAGCCGGGCGATGTGCAGGGAACGTACGCCAATGTGGATGATCTTATTGCCGATTTTGATTACAAACCGGACACCCCATTGGATGTTGGAGTTAAACGTTTTGTGGATTGGTACTTGGAATATTATGGTTGATATGTAACTTTTGTAGGGCGCTCACTCAAAACCAATTAAGATTGTGGGAGTGAGCCCTTAATTCTTCATAAGTTCCATGGCCGCATTAATGATGGATGGTGAATCCAGGTGTGAGTTTTTCCAGAGTGTTTTTTGCGGCCCGTGTTCAATGAAGATATCTGGATGACCGAGCAGGTGCGTTTTGACTCCAAACAAACCGTTGCTTGATAACAGTTCAAGAATCAGGCTGCCAAAGCCACCATGTTCAGCATTGTCTTCAATGGTTACGACCCTTCCTGTTTTTTCAGCCCATTCACAGATTAGATCCTTATCCAGGGGTTTGATGAAACGTGGATTGATCACAGCAGCGTTAATTCCAAGCTTTTCAAGACCTTCAGCTGCACGAAGTGCCGGATAGACTCTATTGCCGATGGGCAGCAGCAGGATATCGTTTCCTTCTCTTAACAATTCTCCCTTCCCAATTTCCAAACAGATCAGATTGTCGTCAAGTTCCACATCTTCTCCGGAACCCCTGGGGTACCGTATAGCAGCAGGTCCACCAAGAGATGTGGCTGTATATAACATATGCTGAAGTTCGTTCTCGTCTTTTGGCGCCATATATGTGAGATTTGGTATAAAACGCAAGAATGAGATGTCAAAAACGCCATGGTGTGTTTCGCCATCATCACCAACCACACCACCTCGGTCAATGGCAAGCGTCACGGGCAGGCTGGGAATACATACATCGTGGATGATTTGATCAAGGGCACGTTGGAAAAAGGATGAATAGATCGCCACAACCGGTCGAATACCTTCTGTGGAGAGTCCGGCAGCAAAGGTGACCCCATGCTGTTCTGCAATTCCTACATCAAAGAAACGATCGGGGAATTCTTCTGCAAATTTTGAGAGCCCGGTACCTGCAGGCATAGCGGCAGAAATACCTACGATGTTTTTGTCCTTGCTGGCGAGTTTACAGAGTGTGTTACCAAATACTTCAGTATAACTGATAGAGCCCGTTGATGGATGTGGTACGCCAGTGCTTATATCAAAAGGCCCAAGACCATGATAGTTACCCGGGTTTTTTTCGGCGGGTTCGTATCCTTTTCCTTTTCTTGTTAGAACATGCACAAGAACAGGGCCATCCACGTTATCCCGAATATTTTCAAGGGTTGGTATCAGATCTTCAAGATCATGCCCGGAGATGGGGCCGATATAATAAAATTTAAGTGCCTCGAAAAGCATGGCCGGGGTGAAGAAGCTTTTTATGTTTTCTTCACTCTTTTTCAGGACATTTAAAAAACGATCTCCAACACCTTGTAATTCTTTTAATCTGGTGGAGATATGTTTGCGTAGTCTACGAACCGTTTTGCCGGTCAGTTGGCGCGATAAAAAGCTGGACATGGCTCCAACATTTTCCGAAATGGACATCTCATTGTCATTTAAAATCACAATCAGATCTTTATCCAGATGTCCAGCCTGATTCAGTGCTTCAAAAGCCATACCGGCAGTCATTGATCCATCGCCAATGATGGCAATTACCTTGTTTTTATCATCGTGTAAATCTTTCGCGGCAGTCATGCCAAGAGCAGCGGATATGGACGTGGAGGAGTGGCCGGTTTCAAAGGCGTCGTATTCACTTTCCTTGAATTTAGGAAAACCACTCAAGCCTTTATATTGACGCAGAGTGGCAAACTGCTCCTGTCTGCCTGTCAGCAACTTATGTGCGTAGCTCTGGTGCCCGACATCCCATACCAGTTTGTCATCCGGGGTGTTGAATACATAATGCAGGGCAAGGGTAAGCTCAACTACGCCAAGGCTGGGCGCAAGATGTCCACCCGTTTTTGACGTGGTTTGAATGATCGTCTTGCGAATATCTTCCGCAATATTTTCAAGATCAGGAATACCTAAGTTTCGTAAATCCTTCGGAGACTCGATATCTTTAAGTCTTGTTCCTGAACATTCTGTGCTGTTTGTAGTCAAAATGATATTGTCCCGAGTGATCTCTATTATTAAGAAGTCGTAAAAATTTTTAATCGAATTCTTACTTTATAACTTTGAACTTTTAACTTACGGGCGTGCCCGTATTAGTTCGTTCGTGTATAAATATATTCTGCTAAAAGACGTAAAGGGAGTGCCTTGTCGTCA
>JAOZLI010000067.1:2970-10657 GCA_029934915.1 Desulfocapsa sp.
CGTTCGTGTATAAATATATTCTGCTAAAAGACGTAAAGGGAGTGCCTTGTCGTCAAATGTGCTGAGGCATTCTATCGCCTCATCAACAGCCATTTTTGCTTTAATTCTTGTCTCTTCTATGCCAAAGTATGCCGGGTATGTGGCCTTGCCAAGTTCTGCATCACTGCCAGCTGCTTTTCCAAGCTGTTCGGTGGTACTTGTGGCATTAAGCAGATCGTCCACAATTTGAAATGCAAGACCTATCTGGTCGCCATACCGGGTAAGAGATGTAATCTGCTCCGGGGTAGCGTCAGCTGCCACTGCACCGGCAAGGACAGACGCTGTAATAAGAGCACCTGTCTTGCTGCGATGAATCGTCTGCAGAGTAGAGAAGGGAAAACTTGTATTCTCGCTGGCAATATCAAGTGCCTGCCCACCAACCATGCCGTATGATCCGGCAGCTCTTGCGATTAGGTGGCTGACACGAAGGCGTTTCTCAGCAGATAAATTCCCATGCTCCTCATTACAGAGAAGATCAAAGGCCCAGGTGAGTAAGCCGTCTCCTGCAAGGATTGCTGCAGCCTCGCCGTAGAGGATATGATTTGTGGGCTTACCGCGTCTGAGATCATCATTATCCATGGCAGGGAGATCATCATGGATAAGAGAATAGGTGTGAATACATTCGAGAGCGCAGGCAATAGGCAGCACATCATTGGGATCAACACTATTTCCTGCAATGGCATCTGCTGCCGCCAGGCATAGAATAGGACGCACCCGTTTCCCTCCCGCTTCAAGGGAGTATTGCATGGCTGAAATATGATCACAGAAATCACCCGAAGCAGCGGGGAAATAACTGTCAAAAGCATTTTCAACCAAAATCCGTTGTTTATTCAGGTAGTCCTTGATCTCCATCATTCAGCTCTTTAAAGGGGCTCTTGGTCATACCACCCTGTTTTTCGAGTAGTATTTCTACCTTGGCCTTTGCGTCGGTCAGGGTCTTGTTGCAAAACTCCACAAGGCCGATTCCTTCATCAAATTTTTTCAGGCTTTGTTCAAGACTGAGATCACCGTTTTCCAGCTCTTCGGTGATCTGTTCCAGCTTGTTGAGACCATTTTCGAAAGTTCTTTTTGCCATAGTTGTTCAAAAAAAATAGTGTTTTGCTTTTCAATTAAACTGCTACGCATTATATATTCGCAGATTGATGAGAAGTCGAGAAGAAAATTAGGAACGGATACTGGACATATGGGTAAAATAGACGGAGCCATTCGCTCATTTTTGGGGTGGCTGGAAACGGAAAAAGGGTACTCAACTCACACCATTGATGGGTATGGTCGTGATTTGCTTGAGTTTAGGCAATCTCTGCCATCCCCCTGTGACGTAGCCGAAATCGAGGCCATTCATATTCGACGGTTTGTGGTATCATTGCATGGCAGCAACAGTGCAGCAACCGTGGCCAGGAAACTCTCAGCGCTGCGAAGCTTTTTTAAATATCTTACGGGGAAAAAAATAGTTGCCAATGATCCGCTTATTGGAATAGCAGGGCCAAAGGTGGGAAAACACATACCCGTTTTTCTGACTATTGATGAAGTTTTTGCACTGCTTGAAACACCTGGCAAGACAGATCGTTTTATGCTTCGTGACATTGCCATGTTGGAGTTACTCTATTCCACCGGAATGCGTGTGGCAGAATTGGTCTCCAGGAATATAAAAGACCTTGATTTCGATTCGGAAATGCTTAGGGTGACGGGCAAAGGAAATAAGGAGCGCCTGGTGCCCGTCGGTCGGCCTGCCACTCATGCTGTGCAGCTATGGCTGGAACAACGTACACAATTGATGGTGGATCGTGTTCGCAGAGGACATCAGCCTGAAAAAGAAGCACTTTTTCTGAACGGGCGCGGTGGTCGTCTGAGCAGTCGAAGTGTGGAGAGAATGGTGAAGGCCTATGGCGAACGGGCAGGCATTCCACAAATAGTTACTCCCCATGCGCTTCGGCATTCATTTGCAACGCATTTACTGGAAATGGGCGCGGATTTGCGTTCCGTTCAGGAGTTGCTAGGGCATGCCAGTCTGTCAACTACCCAGCGATATACTCATTTAACGCTGGATCATTTGACGGAAGTGTATGATAAGGCGCATCCGCATGCCAAATAATTTGATAGTATAGGAATTATCTTTTTTTAAGAATCTTAAAGATGAACATCAAAAAACAAAGACGAATATCGAATGTCGAACAGAGAATGTCGAACTGCAGAAGGGAAAAACCTTCAGGCGGTCGTCTTTTATTCCGATCGACATTCGACATTCCTTGTTCGATATTCGATATTTTCTTTTTTTTACTACCAACCTATCCCCCTCGCGTAATTACGCAAAACTTAACATAATATCATAAATTCATAATGAAAATACGTTCAACAACAATACTGGCAGTACGCCATAAAGGCGAAGTCGTAGTTGCAGGAGATGGCCAGGTCTCTTTGGGCAACACGGTGATGAAGCATCAGGCCAAAAAAGTAAGGCGTTTATATCATGGCAAGGTGATAACCGGTTTTGCCGGTGCCACGGCCGATGCCTTTACGCTTTTTGATAAACTCGAACAGAAGCTTGAGCAGTATAAAGGTAATCTTATGCGTGCCTCGGTAGAACTTGCCAAGGAGTGGCGAACTGATAAAATGCTTCGTAAGCTCGAAGCTATGCTAGTGGCGGTTGATGATCAATATTCTTTACTTCTCACCGGGACAGGAGATGTTATCGAGCCTGATAATAATGTACTGGCAATCGGCTCTGGTGGCCCTTACGCACAGGCCGCCGCCCTGGCCCTTGTTGAAAACAGTGATCTAGGTGCCGAGGAGATATGTAAGGCCTCCATGAAAATCGCTGGTGATATCTGTGTTTTTACAAATCATTTTACAGTTATAGAGAAATTATGATCCCTGCACAACCCCTAACCCCCAAAGATATAGTTGCTGAACTTGATAAGTATATTGTTGGCCAGGCGGACGCAAAACGTTCCGTTGCCATTGCTCTGCGTAACAGATGGAGACGGCAACAGGTTCCATCTCCTCTGCGTGAAGAGATCGCTCCTAAAAATATAATTATGATTGGCCCCACGGGTGTTGGAAAGACAGAAATTGCCAGGCGTTTGGCAACTCTTGCCCAATCTCCCTTCTTTAAGGTTGAGGCCTCAAAATTTACAGAAGTTGGTTACATGGGCCGAGATGTCGAATCCATGATTCGTGATCTTATCGAGATTGCCATCAGTATGGTGAAAAAAGAGGAACGGGAGCGTCTTGAAGGCGTGGCATCCGCTAATGCGGAAGAGCGTGTCCTTGATATTTTACTTCCTCCTGTTTCAGTAGCTCCTGAAAATCCTGTGGAATATTCCATGGATTCCGGAGCCGATGGGGCAATTCAGCTTCCTGAGGTACAGGAACTAAAGGATGATTCTACCCGGGAAAAATTTAGACAAATGCTGCGAGATGGCAAGCTTGACGATCGGGAAGTGGAACTAAATCTTACCGAATCCCAATCCGCGCCGATGGTGGAGATTATGACCACCTCCGGAATGGAGGATATGCAGTCCAACCTGCAGGATGCCTTTAGTAAAATATTCCCAAAACAGAAAAAGAAACGAAAGATCAAGATACCGGAAGCTTTGAGTGGCCTCACTCGAGAAGAGATGGAGAGACTCGTAGATATGGACAAGGTGGTCAAGGAAGCCTTGAAACGCACCGAGGAATCCGGAATCATCTTTCTTGATGAAATCGATAAAGTGGCATCGCAGAGATCTGGTGGACATGGTCCTGAAGTCTCGCGAGAGGGTGTGCAGCGTGATCTGCTACCCATCGTTGAAGGTTCAACGGTGACCACTAAGTATGGGATGGTGAAAACTGATCATATTCTTTTTATTGCCAGCGGTGCCTTTCATATGTCCAAGCCGTCGGATCTTATTCCTGAATTGCAGGGCAGGTTTCCTATTCGTGTGGAATTGAGCTCCCTTGGTAAGGATGAATTTGTTCGTATCCTGACAGAACCTGAAAGTGCGCTGGTGAAACAGTATGTGGCTATGATGGCGACAGAAGGTATTGAGCTCGTTTTTGAGCAGGATGGTATTGAAGAGCTTGCTTCAATTGCGGTCGAGGTTAATGAAAAAACGGAAGAGATTGGTGCCAGACGTTTGCACACTGTTATGGAACGAGTGCTCGATGAGCTCTCCTTTACCGCCTGTGACCGTGATGATAAACGTTTTGTAGTAACTGCACAATATGTAAAGGAACAGCTCCAGGACGTGGTAGAAGATCGTGATTTGAGCCGGTTTATTTTATAGAGAGGAAAGCATGCGTTATACAGACCCGGAATTGAAATATTGCCCCAGCTGTGATGAAGAATATCGTGCAGAAATGGAACGTTGCGTCAGCTGTGATGTCGATCTGATTAGTGGCCAGGAACAATTGGCCATGGAAGAGGCTGCCAAGAATAAAAAAGAATCCAGAAGTATGGAGATTAGCTCTGATGATGAGATGGCCAATATCAGAAAGGGTACTATTCATGATATGAAGCAGTTGCAAAGCCTGCTTGCTGTCGAAAATATTCCATCCATGCTGGCAGGAGAGCCTGGAAAATGCGGCAAAGGGTGTTGTGGCGGAGGAGAGTTGTATTTACAGATCAAAGTTTCTGATGGTGAAGATGCTCTACGTGTTCTGGCCATTGATTTTCAGGAAAAAACATCACTTAGTTCCCATGATCTCAGCACAGCCCACGCTGTCATTGACACAGGTGCGGCACAATCAACATGCCCCGCCTGTGGATTTAGCTTTGTGGCAACTTCTTCAACGTGTCCTGATTGTGGGCTTTGTTTTTAGGGGCCATTCAACGATTAAGTGGATTTTGTCAAGGGAGTATTGAAAATATGCGTCCAATAAAAGTCCTGTTCGGTGTTGTCCTTTATCTTGGTGTCTCTCTCTCCTCTGGTGTAGCAGGTGAGACTAAAACTCCTTTCATACTGTTTTTACCAGCTATACTTGGTGACGGGCAGGGTGATCAGGGAAATCCGGACGGTACCTGCTGCATTCCGGCAGAAGCAGCGGAGGAGAATGTCTCTACCCCTGATCATGTTATCGGTACAGGAAGTCCGCAAAGCTGTACCAGTGAAGCTGTGGTGGCAGCGGTTGCCAGCGGAGGCGTAATCACCTTTAACTGCGGCGCAGCGCCTGTGACCATAGTGATGAAGGAAACAGCCAAGGTTTTTAATAATACGGGACCTCGGATTGTAATTGATGGCGGTGGTAAGGTGACCCTAAGCGGTAACAATGAACGAAGAATCCTGTATATGAATACCTGTGATAAAAATCAGGTGTGGACAACCGCACATTGTCAGAATCAGGATCATCCTCAGCTCACTCTGCAGAATCTAACCTTTGCCCACGGAAATTCTAAGGCAGAGAGTCAATATGATGGTGGTGGGGCGGTATGGGTTCGCGGAGGACAGTTTAAGGTTCTCAATTCTCGTTTTGAGAATAATGTCTGCGCCGATACAGGACCAGATGTCGGTGGTGCCGCGATCCGTGTTTTGAGTCAGTATGAAGGCTGGCCAGTGTATGTAGTGAATTCAACTTTTGGTGGTTCTGCAGATACCGGCAATGTCTGCTCCAACGGTGGCGGACTTTCCAGTATTGGTGTGTCCTACACCGTGATTAACAGTGTGTTCAGCCATAATCGCGCCATTGGAAACGGTGCAAATCCCGTAAAACCGGGGACTCCGGGAGGCGGGAGCGGAGGGGCAATCTATAACGATGGCAATACCTATACTCTGTCACTCTGTGGAACAAAAATAGAAGAGAATAGTGCCAATGAAGGCGGTGGCGCCATCTTCTTTGTCAGTAATGATCGCAGTGGATCTTTGCTGATCAAAGATTCACACCTCTCAAGTAACCCCAGTGGGCAATTTGAGACCAGGGGATATCCCGGGATTTTTGTGCTTGCTGATGGTGATCCGGTGGTGACGAATTCAATTGTTGAATAAACCCTGACAGGGCGGGCGTTACAACGTTCCTGCGCTAAACGTGTCGCAAGATTCAATGTTTCCATGTGTATAACCGGTTTTGAACCAGTGAACTCGTTGCTTGGAAGAACCATGTGTGAAAGAATCGGGAGTAACGTACCCACGCGACTGCTGTTGCAAACGGTCATCCCCAATATGACTGGCAGCATTTAGTGCCTCTTCAATATCGCCGGGTTCTATAATGTTACGTACTCGATCAGCTTTGTTGGCCCAAATTCCTGCGAAACAGTCAGCCTGCAGTTCGAGACGGACGGAAAGCTTATTATAATCTTTCTCCGATAGTTGCTTGCGAGATGTATGTACTTTGTCACTGATTCCGAGTAGCTTTTGTACGTGGTGTCCAATTTCGTGTGCTATTACATATGCTTGAGCGAAATCACCCGGGGAGTCCAAGTCGTTTTTAAGATCTTCATAAAAAGATAGATCTATATATACCTGTTTATCACCGGGGCAGTAAAAAGGTCCCATGGCCGCCTGGGCAAAACCACAGGCAGATTGCACATTTCCTGTAAAAAGTACGAGCTTGGGTTCCTGGTATGTATACCCCATGGTTTGGAATATACTGTTCCAGGTATCTTCCGTGTCAGCAAGGACAACTGCGACAAATTCGGCTAGTTCTTTCTCCGCAGTACTTTGTTGCACAGGTGCTCTTTGTGTTGATGTACTGACCGCTGTTGGTTCCTGGAGGTTGCTTGCAATATCCATCACCAGCGCCGGGTCAATACCGAAATACATGGCAACTAGACCAACGAGTAGTATTCCTATTCCGCCACCTTTTTTACCGCCGGGCATTCTAACTCTGCGTCTGTCTTCTATGTTTGAGCTTCTACGGCCATTTTTCCAGAGCATTTGTGTGCCTCGAATGTAGAATTATTCTTGATTTGCTTTCGGATGGTACCATTATTACAGTGGAAAATGAAATTAATTCTCAATTCTCTTGAGTGGTTCTGTTTGTTAATTGGGTGAATTCTTCAGTATAATGCGTCGTATCCCCTCGTGAGATAACTTCAGCCCCTGCCGCTTCTGCATTTTACTCGCTATATCCCGATAGGACCAGCGATCAGCCTTTAATCGTATCATCTCTGTAATCAGTTCCTGTTGTTCTTCATCCCGTTGCAGTCTCCCATCGTCACCAACCATCCACCCGAACGGAACGGGGCCACCAGTATATTTTCCTTCCATTTTCAGCCGTGCTTTACCGGCACGAATGGCGGCACCATGGTTTCCTCCAGCCCCTCCATGAGATAATGCTTCTAAAAGTTGATAAACGATGGCAGATATTCCCTGTGAGCTAAGAAGTTTTCTTTGCGTCGGCATGGAAATATTTCCGTCAAGGTCTGCACAAAAGAGAGACACCTCTTTCTGCTTTAATACACTAATAAGAGCGAGTGCATTTTGCGGGGTGCCTAAAACCCATTTTGCCTGCATCACTATTATGGTATCCCCCCTTTGCACATTATCGAGCATCTTCCTGCCTTCGTTTCTTTCAGCCAATGGTATAACAAGAGCAAAGGATTGCTCTACTAAGAGTTCATCGCAGGATAAGTCGAGTTTTTGTGCATAATTTTCCAGTGCTTGGCGCTGTTCTTCCAGTGGAGTTAAAACGTCACGTTTTACATCAAGAAAAATATATCCTATGGTTGTCATTT
>JAOZLI010000299.1 GCA_029934915.1 Desulfocapsa sp.
TCCATGGAACAGAGACAATATTTTCGTGTTAGAATGAGTGATACAGAAGTACTTATTTCTGATCGAGCCGGCTTTTGTGTTGGCACGCTAAAAGATTGCTCCCGATTTGGTCTGTGTATTACTGATCTTCCAAGGAGAATCCACCCTGAACAAGGATTTTTCCAAGCTGTCGTCTCAAGCCGCGATTTGAATTTCAAGCTGAAAGTGGAAGAGATGTGGAATTCCGAGGATGGATTTTCAAATGTCGTCGGGGTAGTTATAGATGATGCCCCATGGGAATGGACAGAGATGGTTATGCAGAATGAACCTCAAAATGATGATCTTTTGCACAACAAAGCAACGCATCATGCGTAAGCATTGTTAACCAGATCTTTTTACTGCGTGGGAATTCTCTTCTGCACATGACTTTTAAAAGTTTCTTTATTTTCTTTTCCTCTACGACAACGTCGTTGTGGGAAAATCCACGCTCATGTACACAATAGCAATTCTTTTGCATCACCACCCAAATGCTCCGATCCTTCTTATAAGGCTGCAATAAAACGCCTTCTCCATTTTTTATTTTTTTCAAACGTTGCATGATCTCATGCAATACCCTGCCTTTATCTACCTGCATACAAGCATTTCCACTGAAATATGATTTAATTTCAAAAAAATAATTTTGTTTCAGAAGCACTTTACGATACAATTAAAAATATTAGAAGAGAGATTAACCCTTTATTTTGGAGAGCCACAGACGACTGAGGACACTATGCGGCTGGAAAGACAACATAAACGAAACTGCCCCACACTCACATTTCATGTCATGAAGTTCGCTGTTCAGGATTTTCAGAAGAACAGCTGCAACCTGACAAACGATGAATACAATCAAGTCTATCAACATGCAAATGAGGAGATGCTTCTTCATCAGATTATTTTAAGCTCCAGTGACGCCTGTTGCGCCATAGTTCCTGACGATCTAATTGAGTGTGCCCTGCAAGCTGTTATTGCCGAATACTCAAGCAATGATGAATTTCACGATATGCTGACGGCCAACAAATTACAACTATCTGAATATAGGCAGTCATTACATAATGATCTACGCGTAGAAACAATACTCGGAAAAGTTGCTGCAACAGTGCAAACCGTAACTCAATCCGAGATATCACGTTATTACCTCACGAACAAAACGCAGTTCAGACGCCCTGAACAACGCAAAGTATCGATTATTCAACTGTTTGCAAATACTTCAGCGGAGGAAGAGCAATCATTTCTGACAATATCCGAAATTTATAATAGGCTCTCCTTTCACCCTGAGAATTTTTCTATCGAGGCAAGGCATTTCTCAGAATGCGACACCAACGAAGACGGTGGAAAAATTGGTATTCTTGGGCCAGGTGAACTTTGCCAGGAACTGGACTCAGTACTCTTTTCCCTGAATAGCGGAGATATCAGCGAAGTGGTTAAAACTTCCAAGGCTTATCATATTCTCAAATGTGATGCAATTTTTCCCGCAATTCATGTTCCCTTTGAAGAGGCCAAAGTGCAAATAGGCCCCCTTCTTTTAAAGAAAAAACAATTACAAGCCTGCAGACTTTGGTTACAGGAACTCGTAGAGAATACGAAAGACAGCTGATTAGTGAAAAATAACGACTCCGAAAGGTGCACCATTCCCCGCATCCCCAAAATTTTATTTGAATCAGGAAAGGTAACAAGTGCTGATGGCTCTCGTCTTGATACAGTTGAACTTATCCGTAAAGACCAACCTTTAATCAGTCTTATTACTCCCGACGAAGCCTTTAACGTTCTCCCTTCCAAACTTGAACGAGGAGAGCACACCTCCTTAGCGAAAGATGGTAATACCCTCTTCACTGATGTTGATGGCTACCCTCAGCTTACTGTCAGTACCCAAAAAGGTGTGGAAACGTTTACGGTTACCATGGTTCCTTTGTGTACTATTTCTACAAATAAAATGGCTGCCAGTATTACTCTTTATCCGCATGTACGAGGCGCGCAAAAACTCAACCCTACTCTGCTTCAGGAAATTTTAGCTGAAAGTGAAATCAGATTTGGTTTTTCCAGTGACCATCTTCAGAGACTTCTTCACAAATGTAAGGAAAGCCAATCCATAATATTCCAACACACCTTTGCCAACGGCCTCCTTCCCATGAACGGAAAGGATAGCTTTCTGCGGTTTGCCATAGAGGTTGGGCCGCTTCCCGGAAAAATGCTTGGCAATGGCAAAATTGATTTCCGGGAAAGAAAGATGTTTGTAGGTGTTACCAAAGGTCAAACCATTGCCACTCGAATCCCCGCAACGGATGGTACTCCAGGCATTGATATTACAGGATCCAAAATTGAGCAATTACCAGGAAGAAGCATTGCCGTAACGGTCTCGGATGATGCGACCTATGATGAGAATACTGGTCTTATAACAGCAAGTCACGGGGGCATTCTTTCCCTGGTAAACGAAAATTCCATAAAAGTTTGCGCCAAACAGGTTATCTCTGGCAACATTGATTACAACACCGGAAATATAGAGTCTCAGGACGCTGTGGAAATAGGGGGTACCATTTTACCCGGCTTTAAAGTTCGAACTCATGGTGACCTGCTGCTTGGAGGAAATGCTCGCTCTGCGAAGATAAAATGCCTTGGAAGCCTGGTAATTAAAGGAGGTATTCTTGGTGAGAAATGCAGGGTAAAAGTACAAGGAGATGCTGATGTTTCCTTTATGGAGCAGGGACGTCTTAGAGCAAAGGGTACGGTAGTCATCCGCAAGCAGGCATACTACGCAAGGATTATGGCAGATGGTGATATTCGCTGCGAAGAGCGATCTCAGATCATGGCTGGAGAATTGATGTGCGCTGGTAGTATCAGTGTTGGCGCAGTTGGATCTGAAAATTCTCCAGCTGCCCTACTTGCCGCAGGAATTTCACCTGGAAAATATCTGCGCTACCTTAAGATGAAATCCCAGTTGCAGGACATCATGGCCGAATTAAAACTCCTCACCCAGCGATTCGGGCTAAAGAAAAAAATAGAAGAACGAAAATCACTGGAAGAGGCCATCGACAACCTGACAAAAGATATGAAAAAGCTCAATCTTGTCCCAACAACTTCTGCCGTTGGCAGGGATAGCGAAAAAAAATACCTGCAAAACATCTCCATCACCGTTAAGGGCACTATGGCAGCAGGAACAATGCTTCAAATTGGCAATTCCACCAAGACACTACGTCGACCAAGACGAAACACCTGCTTCACCATAGATGAATACAGCGACCTTTTTGTGGAAGGTGATATTTGAT
>JAOZLI010000300.1 GCA_029934915.1 Desulfocapsa sp.
GTGCCTCCCATATCAAACCCGATAACAGGCTGTTGATTCGTTTGTGGAAATGCACTGCGTCCGCAACCAACCACACCGCCTGCTGGGCCAGAAAGGATGGCGTTGGAGCCTTTAAAGTTTGATGCATCACTTAGGCCTCCGTCGGACTGCATAAAAAGGAGCTGGGTGTTAAGCAAATTTTTCTGAAAACCGGATTGAAAGGAATGTAGATACTCTTTGATATGAGGTGTAAGGTAGGCGTCAACCAGGCAGGTGTCACCTCGAGAAACAATTTTGATTTGTGGAATAATCTGATGCGACAGGGAAATCTGTTCAAAACCGATTTCTTCTGCAATTTCACCAATAAGGAGCTCGTGGTTATAAACAGAATAGGAATGCATGCAGACAACGGCAAGACTTCGAATACCATGATCATACATTTTCTGTAGATCATTCTGTATTTTTTTGGGTTCAGGTTTTTTGAGGACGACAAACTCTTCGCCACTTATGCCTGTAATAATATCAGCCTGAGTTTGTATTTCACCCTTTTGCAGCAACCTGATACGTTCATCAACCTCAATAATTTCATCATAGAGCAGTTCAGGCTTGCTGATCTGCAGGTCAAATAGTGCTGGTCTTGTCTGGTCGCCAATGGCTAAAAGATCTCCGAAACCTTTAGTAATTACAAGTCCAGTAGCAGCTCCTTTGCGTTCGAGCAGGGCATTGGTTGCAACGGTGGTTCCCATACGAATCCATTGAATAGCGGTGGTAGGAACCTGGCGAGTGGCGGGAATGGTAGTTTGTAAAACTCTTTCAAGGATTCGGCGGATGCCTTCTCGAGGTGCATCAGTATAGTTGTCAGGATCAACTGAGAGCAATTTTTCTGTGTAAATTTGCCCAGTGTCAGGAAGCTCTGCGTAAATATCTGTGAATGTTCCACCCCGGTCAATGGAAAATCTGATTTGGGGACCAGTCATTATGATTACTCAGACTTCTTTTTGTAAATGACTAAAGCTTCCTGGTAAACAGCTGAGCGGGAGAGGCCAAGATCAGTGGCAAGCTTTTTGCTGACATCCTTGAGTGACAGGGAAGTGTTGTCACGATACCAGACAAGCAGTTCCAAGACATTCTCGCCTTCTGCTTCTATGCGCTCTCCAGGATGAACGATAAGAACAAATTCTCCACGATTTTTTTTCTCGCTGGCAAGTTCTAGAAGATCGTTAATAGTACCGGACTGAAGATCCTCGTAGCTTTTTGTCAGTTCCCGAGCCCAGAATGCGTTTCGATCTCCTAAGATCTGTAAAATATCAGCAAGGAGTCCTTGAATACGCCGGGGAGATTCATAGAAAATAAGAGAGTGGGGTGCATCTTTAAGCGATGTCAGCAGAGATTTTCGCTGGGATTTCTTGGATGGTGCAAATCCCAAAAACAGAAATTGAGATTCTGTGATGCCGGACACAGAAAGAGCACTGCTTAAGGCAGATGCTCCGGGCAATGGAACAATGACGATCCCTGCCTCCCGCGCATGATTCACAAGAACTGCACCGGGATCAGAAATTCCAGGGGTACCCGCATCAGAAACAAGCGCTATGGATTCTCCCCCTAGCAGTCGTTCGACAAGTTGCTTCGAACGTTCGCGTTCCTTTTCCCGGTAATAACTGATCAGTGGGGTGGTGATTTCAAAATGGGTAAGAAGCTTACGGGTGTGCCGGGTATCTTCAGCAGCAATCAGATCGACTTCCTTAAGGATTCGTAAAGCCCTTAAGGTGATATCCTCAAGATTGCCAATGGGGGTTGCTGTAATATATAGAGTACCCGGTTCTTTCTGGTTTTGCTTGTCCATGATTATTGTTAAAATTCCAACACTGTTATTCCTGAGATTTCTTTTTCTTTCCGGGAAGAATAAGATTGAGAAGTACACCTAAGATACCGGCAAGTCCAATTCCTTTCACTGTAAATGCTCCAGCGGAAAAACTCATACCGCCAATACCCATTACCATGATAAGCGATACAATGGCAAGGTTACGTGGTTCGGTTAAATCTTCCTGAGCCCTCACAAGGGTACTAAGACCAACCACTGTGATTGCACCAAAAAGAAGGAGCATGATGCCACCCATAACAGGAGATGGAATGGTTTGCAGGAAGGCACCAACCTTGCCGACAAAGGCAAGGCAAATAGCGATGAGGGCTGCCCAGGTCATAACCGCAGGATTAAATATTTTGGTAAGCGTTACAGCGCCAGTAACTTCAGAATATGTGGTATTTGGAGGGCCGCCAAAAAACGAGGCAAAACTGGTTGCCAGGCCATCGCCCAGCATGGTGCGGTGAATACCAGGATCCTTAACATAGTCTTTGCCAGTAACAGAGCCAATGGCAAGCACATCACCAAAATGTTCGATGGCTGGTGCAATGGCAACGGGAACGATAAATAAAATGGCTTCAAGATTCCATTCGGGATAGGTAAAGGATGGAATGGCAAACCAGGCCGCTTCACGTACCGGATCAAGATTGACCAATCCTAAGGGAATGGAAATAAGATACCCGGCAATAATACCACAGAGAATGGGGATCAGTTTTAGCATGCCACGGCCAAGAAGTGAAACAGCAAGCGTTACACCCAGTGAGGTTAAGGAAACAATAAGTGCGGTATTTCGGGGAACGAGCTCAAAGGAGCCATCCCCGGTCATTCCTGTTGCCATAAATACAGCCACGGGTGCTAATATCAAACCGATCACCATAATAACGGGGCCTGTAACTATAGGTGGTAGAAGCGTGTGCAGGATTTCGCTGCCCTGAAAATAAATAAGAATGGAAAGGAGTACATAAAAGAGACCCGCAGCCATGAGTCCACACATGGTACCTGCAATGCCCCAGGTTTGAACGCCATAAATAATGGGGGCAATAAAGGCAAAAGAGGAGGCAAGAAAAACGGGAACTTTTCCTTTTGTTACTATCTGAAAGAGCAGGGTACCAGCACCTGCTGTAAAGAGTGCCACATTTGGGTTGAGGCCTGTGAGCAGAGGAACAAGTACGAGGGCACCAAGGGCTACAAAGAGCATCTGCGCACCAAGAATTATATCTTTGGCCTGCAGCTTATAATCTGAATTGATTTGTTCTGTTTCCATAATTTTATTTCCCGTTCTTTTTTTGACAAACTCATAAAAAGTAAAATTTCAGATGGCTAAGTAAAAAACTTCATATTCGAGGAACATAAATTTAATGGAATGAGGCGTACTTAGGTACGCTGTAGTGACAGTAAATTTATAGTGACGAAGAAGATGAAGAGTTTT
>JAOZLI010000068.1 GCA_029934915.1 Desulfocapsa sp.
TCTCAGCCATTTACCGTTGCTGAGGTTTTCACCGGAATGGCTGGTAAGTTCGTATCTGTAGAAGACACCGTTTCTGGTTTCAAGGAAATCCTTGAAGGTAAGCATGATGAGATGTCTGAGAACTCTGTATATATGGTTGGTTCCATCGCAGAAGCTCTTGAGAAAGAAGCTAAAGCGAAAGCGTAATACTACAGGCTTTTAGGCTGAAGGCTATTAGACTGTTAGGGGAGCTTCGTGTTAGATTTTTTGCTTTACCTAACAGCCTACAGCCTAAACAGCTAATAGCCTATTAATTGAGGATAAAACGATGGCACAACAAATACATTTAGAAGTGGTTACTCCTGCCGGAGCTGTAGTTAGCGAGGATGTTGATATCGTTAACGCTCCCGGTTATGGTGGTGACTTTGGTGTATTGGCTAACCATGCTCCGTTTCTTTCCACAATCAAAGTCGGACTGCTTACCTATGAGCAGAACAAGGATCGCCATAGTCTTATGATTAGTGGTGGTTTTTCCGAAGTTTCCAACAATAAGATCACTTTCCTCGTTGAAAGTGCTGAGTTTGGAAAAGATATCGATGTGGATAGAGCAATGAAAGCCAAAGAACGTGCAGAGAAACGCTTGGCTCAAGCTGCTGCACATGATGATACTTTTAATCAGGTTAGAGCAGAAGCTGCTCTGCAACGTGCGCTTGCCCGTATGAAGGCATCTAAAGTTGCCTGATTAAATTATCTGTAGTAAGATGTAAAGGTCGTCCATTTTGTGGACGGCCTTTTTTTTTGTTTTTTGCATAAGTAAATTTGATATTTATAATCTCTGTAACTATTCAGCACTGTTCTTCGAATACGAATAAAGACCCTGTAGGTTGCGGTTGAGTGTAGCGAAACCCAACATTGTTGCAGATGTTGGGTTTCGCTACACTCAACCGCAACCTACATTTAGAGCTATAATACAGTTGAGCTGAATAGTGACTAATCTATTCTATTGAGGGTATATATGAAAGCCAAGGAACGTATGGCAATAGCCAGGCAAATGCCAGTGGAGATGACTCCGCAGGAGCGTGTCAAAAACTTTGACGAGATTGTTGAAGGGTATAGTGAATCCACTGCTATATTAGAGGCAGAACGCTGTCTCCAGTGTAAGAAGCCAACCTGTATTAAAGGCTGTCCTATTCATAATAATATTCCCGGTTTTATAGCACTTCTTCGTGAGAAAAAATTTGAGGATGCCTATTGGGAACTTCGTAAGACTACTTCTATGCCTGCTATCTGTTCCCGCGTTTGCCCTCATGAATTTCAATGTGAAGGTTCTTGCATACGTGGCAAAGGGAAGGGACAATCTGTTGCCATTGGTATGCTTGAAAGATTTCTTGTCGACTGGATGGTTTCCAACAAAAAAGCACTGCACACTGAATGTGCTTTACCTGGTGATAAGAAAGTCGCCATCATTGGTTCCGGACCTGCAGGAATGACTGTTGCCTACTGGCTTTCACATAAAGGGATCCCCTGTACTATTTTTGAATCCTTGCCAGTATATGGTGGTATGTTAACCGTTGGTATTCCAGCATTTCGTTTACCAAGAGATATCATCAATGCAGAGTTTGATGCTCTCAAGAGCTGTGGAGTGACCCTGGAGCATGGAGTAGTCATAGGTAAGGATAAAACCATAGAAGATCTTAAAGCTGAAGGCTATGACGCAATTTTTAATGGTGTTGGTGCCCATGCCAGTAGAAAACTAGGACTCGATGACGAAGAGAATACAGAAGGTGTTTTGCACGGTGTCGATTACCTGAGACGTATTAATCTAGGCGAAGATTTGGATCTGGGTAAAAAAGTTGTTGTGGTTGGAGGCGGTAATGTCGCTATTGATGTCGCGCGTACAGCACTTCGCTATGGTTCTAAGGATGTGTTTATCCTGTATCGAAGAAGCCGGGAAGAGATGCCAGCATCTCCTGGTGAAATTCATCATCTTCAAGAAGAAGGCGTTAATATAGAATTTTTAGCAGCACCAGTTAAAATCCATTCGGAAAACGGCAAACTGACCAAGGTTGAATGTATTCGTATGGAGTTGGGTGAACCTGATGATTCAGGACGTCGCCGGCCTGTTATTCAGGAAAATTCCAACTTTATGATTGAGGCTGATTCCATTGTTCCGGCAATTAGTCAGAATGTTGATCATACTGCGGATGAGGGGATTGATGTAGATTTGATGTCTTGGGGAACGTATAATACAGATGCACAAACCTTGCAGACCTCCATTGAATATATGTTTGCAGGTGGTGATAATGTACTTGGTCCACAGACTGCCGCAAAAGCAGTTTTTCAAGGGAAGGTGGCTGCTGAGTCCATTGAACTGTACTTACAGGGTAAGAACCTTAAAGAAGATCGCGAATTCGTTTGCGATCAGATTGACTGGTAGGGAAGGTGGATAGGCTGAATGTGTTTAGGCTGTTAGGGGATCTGCTGTTTCGCTCTTGCTAATGGCCTAAATGCCTACAGCCTAAAAGGCTAGATCTTAAAGACTGGCAGTGGTGGAGTTTATATAATACTGCACTCCTTTAGTAATATCGTCCACAATACTATTTAGAAATTCTTGATTAGCAAGATTTTTAGAGTCCTGTGGATTTGTTATAAAGGCAATTTCAATCAATATTGCTGGCATCTGCGCGCCAATTAATACGTAGAATGGTGCCTGTTTTACTCCTAAATCTCTAAACTTACCATTCTGCATCTCTTTGATTCCGGCACAAAGAGAGTTGTGCACATAGCCGGCAAGTCGTGACGATTCGTTGATCTTGGAATTTTTCATAATATCAGACAGAATATCCTGAAGATCACTCATCTGGTGTGTAGACGTGGCATTCTCAAAGGCAGCAACACGCATGGCTTCGGCATTTGTTGAGAGATTTAAGTAGTATGTCTCCAAGCCATGAACTTTCTGTGAGGGGTGCGCGTTGATATGCAGTGAGATAAATAAATCGGCTGCGTGAGCATTGGCAATGGCGGTTCGTTCCTCAAGGGGAATAAAGACGTCTGTATCTCTTGTGAGCAGAATTTCAGCTCCGGTTTGTTCGGCCAGAATCGGGGCTAGCTTTTTGGCGATCTGTAGAACTATATCCTTCTCTTTTAAGCCGAAGGCTGATGCCCCGGGATCTTTTCCGCCATGGCCCGGGTCAATGACGATCTTACGAACACCGAGACCGAGTTGTTGAGCCAGAGATAACTGAGTTGGTTGTACTTCTTTTTTCCTTTTCCCGTTGACTGCAGTTTTCTTTTGATCTCGAAGAACTATCAACGCTGGTTCAGGAGCAGCTTGCTTCTCAACAACCGGTGTCGTAGAATTTGAGGCAATCGGGGCGTGTTGTGGTGCCGATTTCTCTTTCTTGCTTACTGTTCTTGCTTCACCCCTCACATCAATAACCACACGAAACGGATCTGGCAGGCTGAAGATTTTGTAATTTGAGATTGATTCAATATCCAACACAACCCGTACGATTTCCGGGGTGAATTGTCCTGTTCGTATCTGTTTTAGCAGACCATCTTGAATAGGAACAGGTGCTCTGTAACGTGGCTCGATATATGATTCCTGGAAATCTATATAGAGCCTGCGCGGATGATCGCCCTGCTTTTCTAAAAGACGTTCCGTGTAGGTTACAGGGCCTGAAGCCTTGATCACTACTCTGGTATAATCGTTTGAGGACCAGTATTTAACAGGAAGTACGTAGGAAAGGTTTTCCAGATAACTTCGTTTAAGCATGGCTGATGGAAGTGGTATTCCATGCTCCTTCGAAAGTGTTTTAAGCTTATCGGAGGCGTTTGGATACATATCGCCATTACGGTAGTCTGTAATAATACGGCTATACTGTTCAGCTGCTTTTTGAGGATTACTCTGCTTGCTAAGGAAAATATTTCCAACGGCATAGAGCGCATCGTCAGCTAGTCGATTATCGGGGAAAAGGTCAGAAACGTCACGGAAGTAAGAAATTGATTCCTGCAGGTCAGTCTCGGTTCCAAAACGTATGTACATTTTGGAGTACATACGCCCAAGCATATAGAGACTGGGGGCTGCAAAATCAGATTTGGGTCCTGCAAGGTAGATCTTTCTAAAATTGCGAACACCGTTTAACCAGTTACTTCTTGAATCTCCAAGATTGGTATTTGTATGGAGTTCTTTGTAATAGTACTTGGCTTGCTGATAGGATTTTTCAATTGTCGGAGGGTCCATGGAAAGATTCCCTTGCTGCTCTGCATTGCAGACGGCAGGAGATACAAACACGAGGGAAACTGCGAAAAGTAGAAAAAATGTGAAAAATCGTAGCATTATGCCTGACTATAGTGGTTGATTGCGGGGAGTAGGTGCAAATTAATCGCAGATCTCCAAAGAAAACTTCAATACGTTTGTGAAAGTATACATAAAACATGCACGATAGGCAAAGAAAAATGACGCTTTCACTCTTGTTGAAGAATGATGTTAATTCAGGAGGTTCAGCAGTTCGTAGATTTCACTCAATGCCTGTCGTGGAGTGAGGTTGTCAGCATCGATATTTGTCAGGTGCTTACGGATGGCGTCATGTTCAGGATTTGGAAAGAGTGAAAGCTGATTAGGGTGGGTTTTTTTGCGTCTTTTTGGGGTTTTTGTTCCTTTGGCAATGTTGGGCGTTCCATCTGCGCCAAACTCTCCCTGCTCAATATTCTTGAGAATTTCACTGGCTCTTTGGACCACACGTTCAGGAACGCCAGCAAGGGCAGCCACCTGTATACCATAGGATCGATTGGTGCCCCCCTTAACAAGTTTATGCAAAAAAATTATGGTATCATTCCATTCACGTACTGCAATGGAATAGTTACGTACACGTTCTTCAGTTTTGGCAAGATCGGTAAGCTCATGATAGTGGGTGGCAAAAAGGGTTTTAACACCTTTGTCATTCTTCTGAACCAGATCTTCGGCCACGGCCCAGGCGATGGAAAGACCATCAAAAGTGGAAGTACCCCGACCGATTTCATCTAGAATAACCAGACTCTTTTCCGTGGCATTGTTGAGAATATTGGCGGTTTCATTCATTTCCACCATAAATGTTGATTGCCCTCGCCGCAGATCATCCATGGCCCCAACGCGCGTGAATATTCTGTCGACCACGCCGATATGCGCGGTTTCAGCCGGTACAAAAGAACCCATCTGTGCCATTAAAACGATAAGAGCTGTTTGCCTCAGGATGGTTGATTTACCGGCCATATTGGGTCCGGTAATGATTAGCACCTCTTCTTTTTGCTGGTCAAGGTGCACGTCGTTTGGAACAAATTTCCCACTGGCGAGCGATCGTTCAATAACAGGGTGGCGTCCTTCTACAATATCAATAGTATCCCCATCATCTACAACAGGACGTTGATAATGGTATCGGTGCGCAATTTCAGCAAGACAGAGCAGAAAATCAATTTTGGCAAGATACTTTGCACTTTGTAATAATCGTGAACTTTCAGTGGCCAGTGTTTTTCTGACGGCTATAAAAAGTTGATACTCAAGTTCCAGCCTTCTCTCCTGTGCACCAAGAACTTTTGTCTCAAACTCTTTCAGCTCAGGAGTGATAAAGCGTTCAGCATTGACCAGGGTCTGTTTTCTGATATACGTTTCGGGAACCTTAGAAGAGTTTAGCCTGCTTACTTCGATGAAATATCCAAAAACTTTATTAAAACCAACTTTCAGTTTTGAAATCCCGGTGGCCTCACGTTCCTGTGCTTCAAGATCAAGAATTAGCTGTTTGCCGTGGCGTTGAATGTGTACTAGTTCGTCCAGTTCCTCGTTATGCCCTTCCTTGATAAGACGACCATCACGAAGCGTTATTGGTGCTTCTTCATGGATGGTCTCTTCAATAAGCTGATGGAGATCCGTCAGTGTATCTAGAGACTCGCCAAGACTTTTTATTCGGGGCGCATCACAAGATTCCAGAAGCTCTTTAATCGCTGGAAGTTTAGCAAGTGATAGTTTAAGAGCAAGCATATCACGACCATTGCCATTGCCAAGTACCATACGGCTGTTCAGCCGTTCCACATCGTAAATCGCAGTGAGTAGCTCTCGAAAATCACGACGCACAGGTGCATTATTATGAAGAAAATGTACAGCAGCCAGTCGGTTGTTAATTCGTTCCACATCCTGCAGTGGAAAAAGAATTTCCTGTTTCAGCAGCCTGGCCCCCATGGGGGTGCAGGTTTGATCCATAACAGAAAGAAGCGAACCCTCACGCCTGGAACCTATGATGGTCAGGGTCAGTTCGAGGTTGCGCCTGGAGGAATCATCGATTTGTAAAATACGCTCAAGATCGATGGGAGTGAGTTTTTCGATATGCCCAAGTTCTGTTTTCTGGGTGTCCTGAATATATTCGAGCAGTGCTCCGGCACTGCGGATACCTTCTTTGTATGCACCACATCCAAATCCTGCCAGGTTGGTTACCTGAAAATGATCACAGAGCAGTTCTTCGCAGGAGTTCAAATGGAAATTAGCTGAGGGTCGACTGGTGATGCAGAGACCTGGGAGAAGTGTAGCGGCGGTGGCTAGCAGTTCGGCAAGTGTTTCGTCATCTTTTTCGTCAATCAGAATTTCAGCAGGTGTCATACGGGTAAGCTGATCCAGTATGGTTTCTGCATTTTCATTTTCTTCTACAAATTCTCCCACATGAAAACTACCCGTGGAGAGATCGAGAAAACTGATGCCGAAGAGTGTGGAGTTGCTTTTTTCCTTTTTGCACAGGGATGCGACGTAAAGATTGTCCTTGTCATCAAGTAACTGATCGTCTGTCACAACTCCAGGAGAGATCACTCGAACCACTTCACGGCGAACAATACCTTTAGCCTCGCTCGGGTCTTCGGTCTGTTCGCAAATAGCAACACGCTTACCTGCTTTAACCAGTTTGGCAAGATATCCAGTGGCAGCATGGTACGGAATACCGCACATGGGTACCCTGTTTGCTTCATTCTTTTTGTTACGGGAGGTGAGAGTGATGCCAAGAATTTTTGATGCCATCACTGCATCATCAAAAAACATCTCGTAAAAATCACCCATCCGGTAGAAGAGAATGGTGTCTTTGTGTTGCTCTTTGATGTCCAGATATTGCCGGAGCATTGGGGTTAGTTTGGGGGCTTTGCTCATTTTTTTAGGTGGATAGGCTGTAGGCTTATAGGCTGTAGGGAAAAGAGAAGCACAGGTAAGTAAAATACTTCGACATTGGACATTCCTTGTTCGACATTCGATATTCTCTTTTTGTTTTGCGGTTATTTGGGTGGTGCAAACTCGTATAATTTAGCATCCAGACCATTTTCGTCAATGCTAAGTATTGCGTAGGTACCCTGCGCACCAAATCTTCCAGTGGCTTGGAACGAACCGGGATTGATAAAGAGCGTTTTTGCATGACGATGATTCACAGGAATATGGGTGTGGCCATAGACGATGCAGTCAACGGTGGGGAAGAGATTCCACATTCGTTCTTCTATATTGTGTCTGGCTCCCGCACCGTGGCATAAGCCGATGGTGTAGTCTTCAATAGGTATCACTTTGCTGTTGGGCAGGTTCTGGCGTGATGACATCTCGCACATATTGCCATGCACGGCATGAATTTCCTTCCCTTTAAAGATGTCAAGTACCGAAATATCCGTCAGATCTCCAGCATGGAGGATTACAGAACAGTCTTTAAATGCCTCCTGTACCTGTAGCAGGAACCACGGTTGTGGATGGGTAATATGTGTATCGGAAAGGATACCTATGCGAGTCATGGGGTGGCTCCAGTTATTTCGTTCACGTGTACGTTAACGAGCACGTAAAAACAGTCAAATTCAGAAATGATGATTATTATAACGAGAAGGAGAGGGGGAAGCACTTGAAAAATATTATTTTCTTTTCTTCTGGAGGCTGAAACTGATACAATCTTATTAAGACGAGATAGTTAAGCTAGCCTCAGTGAGCATATACGAATGATAGATAGGAGTATTCACATATGAAAGATAAACGAGCAAAAACCGCAATACATGCAGAAGTAGAGGTGATAAGTGAAGGTGGTGTCCATAGTGATATCGCACTTCCCAGTAAAGTATTCCCCAAACATCTCTATCTTATCCCCATTGCCTCAAGGCCATTTTTCCCTGGCCAGGTGCAGCCAATTGTTCTGTCTGGAGATTATTGGCAGGAGACCATACAGAAAATTGGTGAGACGGAACAAAAAATGGTTGGTCTGGTATATACTCGTAATATCCCGGCCCAGCAAACTGCAATCGAGGATTTTGCATCCATTGGATGTGTTGGGAAAGTTCTGAAACCGACCATGCAGGACTCTAATATTCATTTTATCTGCCAGGGTATACAGCGGTTTCGGATTCGTCGTTGGCTTGGGAAGCAGGTACCCTTCCTGGCGGAAGTGGAATATCCCAATGAAGAGACACTCTCCATGGATGATACGGAGACAAGAGCATATGCCCTTTCTATTATTTCCGCTGTGAAAGAACTTGTTCAGGCAAACCCGCTGCATGGTGAGGAACTCAAGCAGGCATTACAATATTTTTCTCCAAATGAACCTGCTCCTCTCACCGATTTTGCTGCAACACTCACCACGGCCACCGGGGATGAACTGCAGAAGGTACTTGAGACCTTACCTATTCTCAAACGTATGCAGCGCGTGTTTCCACTATTGCATAAGGAAGTGGAGATTAACAAATTGCATGGTGAGATCAGCAAGGATGTAAATACGAAGATTAGCAAACGGCAGCGGACATTCTTCCTTCGTGAGCAGTTAAAAACGATTCAGAAAGAGCTGGGTATAACCAAAGATGATAGAAAATCCGATGCGGAGGAGTTTGAAAAACGTCTTGAAAAGCTACATCTGCCAAAGGGTGTAGATGAACGGATCGGCGATGAACTTAAAAAACTAGGCTTTCTTGAAAAAGGATCTCAGGAATATGCGGTGACCAGAAACTACCTGGACTGGATGACGTCAGTTCCCTGGGGTGTCTTTTCAGAAGATAAATTGGGAATAAAAGAAGCCCGAAGAATCCTTGATCGGGATCACGATGGTCTGGACGATGTAAAGGAACGGATTATTGAATTTTTGGCGGTGGGTGCCTATAAAAAAGAAATTGCAGGTTCCATTATGTTGCTGGTGGGCCCTCCGGGAGTTGGAAAAACATCTATCGGTCGCTCTGTTGCAGAGGCTATGGGACGAGAATTCTATCGCTTCAGCCTTGGGGGGATGCGGGATGAAGCCGAGATAAAAGGGCACCGCAGGACCTATATTGGTGCCATGCCCGGAAAATTTGTCCAGGCCTTAAAGGAAGTGAAAACAGCCAATCCCGTGATCATGTTGGATGAGATTGACAAGATTGGCGCCTCTTTTCGTGGAGATCCTGCATCCGCATTGCTTGAAGTGCTTGATCCTGAACAAAATTCTGATTTCCTGGATCATTATCTCGATCTTCGTGTGGATCTTTCAAAGGTGCTGTTTATCTGTACTGCCAATCAGCTTGATTCTATCCCGGGGCCTTTGCTTGATCGGATGGAAATTATACGTCTTTCCGGATATATAACCGAAGAAAAAATGTTGATTGCAAGAAATCACCTCTGGCCAAAAGCCCTGGGAAAAGCCGGATTAAAGAAAGGTCAGCTTAAACTCAGTACTGCTGCACTAAAACTTGTGATCGAAGGCTATGCCAGGGAAGCGGGCGTCAGAAAAACCGAGAAACAACTGCTTAAAATTGTCAGAAAAACGGTGGTAAAACTCCTTGAAGAACCTGATCTGCTGGTTTCTATAACAGTGAAAAATCTTGAAGACTATCTGGGTAAACCATTCTTTAAAAAAGAATCACTGATAACTGGAGTTGGTGTTGTAACCGGCCTTGCCTGGACAACTCTTGGCGGGGTGACGCTTGCTGTTGAAGCCGCAGGCGTGAAGAGTAAAACGCGTGGTGGTGGGTTTAAACAGACTGGACAGTTGGGAGATGTTATGCGTGAGTCTGCAGAAATCGCCTATAGTTTTTTACTCTCCAATGCCACACGTTACGGTGTAAAGGAAGATTTTTTTCAAACGCATTTTATTCATTTACATGTTCCGGAAGGCGCTACGCCCAAAGATGGACCCAGTGCAGGTATCACCATGACTTCTGCTTTGCTGAGTCTTGGCTTAGGGAAAAAGATAAAACGAAATCTGGCTATGACTGGAGAACTTACTCTTACAGGAAAAGTGTTACCGGTGGGAGGGATCAAGGAAAAGGTTATTTCGGCCAAACGAAATGGTATCAATGAACTTATCCTGCCGGAGGCCAACAGAGGAGATATCGAAACAGTGCCTGAGCACATCAAAGAAGGCTTGACGATACACTTTGCGACTCGATACGATCAGGTCGCAAAAATTGTTTTGGATACGTTGTAGTATTTGTGTTTATTGGAAAAAAACAATTTAGTGCAAAAAAACTTGACAGGGTACAGGCACTATGATATTAAAACATATAGTTAATTTCTTTAATGCAAAAACATGGCTGTTTTGTGCTTAGCGAAGCAGTTTCATCTATAGATTTTACGTTTTTTCTCCTCTGGGGCCGGTGTAATGCCGGCCCCTCTCTTTTTGAT